>JAJDXU010000464.1 GCA_022823105.1 Dehalococcoidia bacterium | reverse complement strand
CCATCCTTGAGAGTAGTGGGATGTCCTTGATTCCGATCTTCTGCGATGCTCACACCCACCTGGATCAGTACCAGGAGTACGATCCGTCGGAACTGCCCGGGATCCTCCAGAGGTCTCACGAGGCCGGCGTCGGGTACGTTGTCTTGGCCGGCACCACCATCGAGTCAACCGAGCGTTGCATCGCCCTCGCGGACGAGCATCCCATGTTCTACGCGGGCGTGGGCATCCACCCTATGCACGCCTACGATCCCGTGGACGACTCGGCCTACGCTCGGCTGGAATCGTTGGCGCGCAACAATCCCCGCGTAGTGTGCATCTCCGAGGTGGGGCTCGATTACCTGCCCGATTCCCCCGACCACGAAGTCCAGGACCAGGTTTTCCGCCAGCACATCCACCTGGCCAAAAGCTTGGGCCTGCCAGTAATTTTCCATTCTCGGGAATCCCACCCGGAAGTCTTCAAGGTGCTCCGAGAAGAACGAGCCGGACAGGTCGGCGGCGCCATGCACTATTTCCAGGGCGACCTTGAAACCGCCCGCGCCGCCATCGATTGCGGATTCTTCATCTCACTCGCCAGGCCTTTGACCAGGTTGCCGGAACTCAGGGAAGTGGCCAGGACCATCCCCCTCGAGCATATCGTCCTCGAGACCGACGCCTATCCCCAGCCGTTCAAAAAATACCGGCACAATTGGACCGAGCCGCGCCATCTCGCAGAAGTCGCGCAATGCCTTGCCACCGTCAAGGGCATATCGGTGGAGGAGGTAGCGGAAATCACCACCGCCAATCTCAGCAACATGCTCAGACTGTCCGCTCCCGACCGACCGGCCGAGTTGTCCGCTCCCGCCTGAGCCCGAAAACAACTTCCCTGAAGGGATGACAAATATGCCCGACCAACAGGAACGCCAGCACCCCGAAGCTCCGCAACAGGTCGTTCCCCAGAGCCTGAACGACTACTTGGAAGTCATGACCAAAGCCGTGTTTCAGAGTGGAATGTCATGGAAGGTCGTCAACAGCAAATGGCCAGGTTTCCAGGCTGGGTTTCAGGGGTTTGACGTCGGCAAAGTCGCCGGGATGGACGATTCCGCAATCGACGATCTCGCCGCCGATACCCGTATCATCCGAAATCGGCGCAAGATCGTGGCAACAGTCCACAACGCCCAACGTCTGATCGAACTTGATGAGGAGTACGGAGGAATCCGGAACTATTTTCGCTCCCATGGCGATTTCTACAACGTCCTCAAGGACGTGCGAAAACAGTTCAAATACATGGGAGACACGGGAACTTACTATTGGCTCTACGTGCTGGGAGAGGACGTTCCGGACTACTCGGAGTTCTGCAACCGGGGCAAATGACCCATCGCCACCCGCGAACGACTTTGACAACATTTTCGGAATCGCGCACATCGGAGACCTGTCAGATGAATACCCCAGAAACCTGCCAGTTGGCTTTGAAAGAGTGGGCCGTCACCGTCCAGGCTCTCGCCGGCGGCGATCAGATCCTGATGATCCGGAAAGGCGGGATCCACGAGGAGAGCAAAGACTTCCGCGTCGTGCATCCTGAATTCCTCCTCTATCCCACATATCTGCATCAACGCGAGGACTTGCTCAAGGATTCCCACCAGCCGGGCCTCCGGCGTCTGCTCGAAGACAACCCGTCAGACTCTGACGCCGTCACATTTACCCATTGGGCGCGCGTTCATGAACTTCTGGAAATAGACCGCTTGGACAAGGTGGCAAGTCTCGCACCCCACCACATCTGGACCGACACCTACGCGGAATCCCGCTTGCATTGGAAGCCCATGGTCCCGCTGACCATCATACTGCTCCGCGTGTTTCGCATGGAGAATCCCACCACGGTGCCCTTCATCCCCGAATACGGCGGGTGCAAGTCCTGGGTGGACGTGATCCCCACCGTTCGGTTGGGCAACGCCGAACCGGTGATTGACGACGCCCGATTCTCCGAGATGGTCGGAGCCATTCACGATAGCCTGGGTCTCGTTCCCGCATAGACCTCCTCTTTTGGCCGGCGCGGTTGAAATCGGGACTGCATTGGCGGAATCCCATCCGCCAATGTGGGACTTCCTGTTCGATTTGGTGGTTGACCCAAAGTGTTCGGGTTTGCCGGACATCTACGGAAAATGCCAATGTGATGGCGCATACCGCTTCGACAGAAACCAGTTGGATGCTCTGGCGCTCGAATGGGCCAGCGAGGAAAGCCTGCCTTGGCCCGACCGGGTCACGCTGTTGCTCAGACTGGACAAGCTGCCTTGGGATCGGGATGAAATCGCCTTTCACTGGGGATACGCCGACTGATCCGGCGGCGCGTGCGCATAGCAGCCTCGGAGACCCCCGTCGACACGTTGCGTCTGCCACACTCTTGCTTTGCGCGTTAAAATCCCGCGGTTAGAATCCAATTGAGAGTCGCCCGCTGCCAATCAAACAATCGGCCTCTATACTATCAACCGTGTATCTGTAACCAAATTCAATTTGTCCCCTGCTGAGGATTCCTGTCATGAAATACCGCCAACTTCCCCGTACTGATCTCCTCCTGTCCGAAGTCGGTTTCGGCGTATGGACCGTGGCGACAAACTGGTGGGGCCGCATACCCGAGGAAACCCGCCGGCAACTCCTGGAGGAGGCCTTCGAGTTGGGCATCAACTTTTTCGACACCGCGGACACCTACGGTGATGGCTACGGCGAGGAGATCCTGGCGAAGTTCATGGGACACCGCCGGCATGACATGATCATCGCCACCAAGTTCGGCTACGACATCTACGACCAGACGACCCCGCGGGTCGGGCACCAAGAACGTCCCCAGAAGTTCGAGCCCGATTTCATTCGGTTCGCGTGCGAACAATCCCTCCGCCGTCTCAACACCGACTACATCGACCTGTACCAACTCCACAACCCGCGCATCGCCGCCATCGAGGACGACGACGTTTTCGAAACTCTGGAAGCGCTCAAAGACGAGGGCAAAATACGCTACTACGGCTCAGCCCTGGGTCCGGATATCGGTTGGTTCGAAGAGGGCCAGGCCAGCATGGAGGAACGGCACGTCAGCAGTTGCCAGATCATCTACAGCATCCTGGAACAGGACCCTGCCAAAGATTTCTTTCCTATCGCTGGGAAAGAACAGGTGGGCCTCTTGTCGCGCGTGCCCCACGCCTCCGAGGCTCTTACCGGCAGGTACGACGAGCCGCCCGAATTTGACGAAAACGACCACCGTTCCTACCGCCGCCACCAATGGTTGAGCGAGGCCCTGTTAAAGGTCGACCAGGTGAAGTTCCTCGCCGGCGAGGAGGTTGGCCGCACCATGAGCCAGGCGGCCATCCAGTTTGTCCTGCACCAACCCACCATCACCACCGTGCTGCCCAATTTCACTACCCTCGAGGAACTGAAAGAATATTCTGCCGCTGTGGAAACGCCTCCCCTCACCGAAGGCGATCAGGCTATCATCGACGACCTTTGGGCGAACAACTTTTACACGGGAGAGCCTGAACCCGAATTCCGCGAGGTTTGACCAACTAACAGCCTGTGTCGGTACCCAGGAGCGGGCAGCAAACCCGCTCCTCATTTTTGCCCGTCCGCGCAGAGACTCCGGTCATCCCGCAGTAGCATGAACCATGAGCCAACGTCCCGACCTTGCCTGGCTGCGTCAGCCGGCCAACCCGCGTTTGCTGGTGCCCGGCGTCGAATGCTATACTCGTCGACGGCGCTGCAACCGTGATCACGCAGGATGCGCGCGGCGTCCCCGGAGGGCTTTATGATGCAAAACGCGGTGGTGCAGCAACTTCGCCAGGGAGGCGTCCGAGTCACCCCCCAGCGTTTGGCAATCGCGGAGGCAGTCCTCAATTCCACGGATCACCCAACCGTGCAGCAGATACACGAACGGGTGCAGCAGCACTTCCCGTCGATGACGCTGGCGACCGTGTACTCAACGCTGGGTGTACTGTCCAAAAGCGGTTTGATCCAGGAACTGCCCTTCGCAAAACAATCCCGTTACGAAAGCAACGTCCTGCCCCACGTCAACTTGGTGTGCATCGGTTGCGGGAGCATCACGGACGCCGACGAAAGCAGCGAGACCATCGTCCGGTTGCGCGAGCAGGTTTCAACTGAAACCAGTTTTCATGTGATGTGGCAACGGATTGATTTCCACGGATGGTGTCCGTCCTGCAGCGCCACGGGCGTCGTGGAACCCCTCGACTCTGGTCCATGATCAACGAGATCGTCGGGATCACCCTCTGGACTGCCGATCTGGACCGGCTGTTCCGGTTTTACCGCGATACGCTGCGCCTGCCGCTGCATTCCTTCCACGAAGACGAGGGGTTCGCCGCTTTCCAGTTGGGCAACCTCCGTTTCAACGTTGGCCGACACAGCGAAATCCACGGCGGTTCCCTGGATCCGCTGCGTGTGATGCCCCATTTGGGCGTGGACGACATCCACGCGGAGTATGCTCGGCTCATCGGCGAAGGCGTCGAGTTTATCCGCCATCCCGAGCGCGAGCACTGGGGCGGTTGGGTGGCGACGCTGAAAGACCCCGACGGCAACGTGCTGCAGCTTCTGCAGTTCCCCGAGTAATCCCGCGCGAATGTGAACCGACCGCATGGGTAGAAACCCGCGGCCGGTTCGCTATCAATCAGTCGGCAGCCCGACCCGCCTCTTCCTCTTCGGCCACGTAAGTCGGCCGCACCAACTCGTAAACGTCATCGGTGTGGCAGTACATGTTGCCGGCCAGACGACCCGTCGGCCGCAGCGCCTCATGGTTGATGCGAAGCCCGTTCGGCCCTTCGTACAAAACATCGTCGCGCACGTGCATCCGCAGGATCTCACCGATCACCAGCCCGTGCGAATGCGGCTGCTCACCGATGTTCACCACCTGGATCAACCGGCACTCCATGTTGACCGGCGATTCCAGCACGCGCGGCGCTTTGACGATTTCGCTCGGCGCCTCCGTTAAACCCGCGATGTCAAACTCCGATACATCGGTCGGGTATTCGGCGGCGGTGGCGTTCATGGCGGCAGCGATGTCGTCGACCACCACGTTGACCACGTATTCGCCGGTTTCCTCAACGTTCGTCAACGTGTCTTTGCGCTTGTCGGCCCACCCCGGCGCCTTCCTGGAAGATGAAAATATCAGCGTGGGCGGGTTGTACGCCATCGCGTTGAAGAAGCTGTAGGGCGCCAGGTTCACGATTCCCTCTGTGGAAATTGTGGACACAAACGCTATCGGCCTCGGCACCACCACGCCGGTGAGAATCATGTTGAATCGGTCAAAGTTCTTCGGGTCGATTAGCATCTGTGCGGGCTCCTGTCTTGTGGGCTGAGCATCGACGTAAAAAATCGATGCAAAAACGGTTTCCGAGGATTATACCCCCCGTTATCGACCCACGGACCTCACGCGTACCCAGTTTGAGTTAAGGGGTTGAAAAGGTCGGTCTCTCCGGGTAAGGA
>JAJDXU010000019.1 GCA_022823105.1 Dehalococcoidia bacterium | reverse complement strand
GGCCTTGCGCAACGCGTCGAACACGTCCTGCTGCACGTGGTGGGTGATGTCGTGGCGCAGCGCGTTGACGCCCGGGCGTCCGGCGAAATCGGGTCGGCCCGCGCCGGCGCGGGACTGTTCGCTGAAGGTGCTGGTGGCGCTCATCACGGCGACCCGGCCACGGGCTGAGTCCACGTAGGCGGGAGAGCGGGCTTCGTCCAGGTTGCGGCCGCCGCCGGCGTGGGGCAGGTCGACCTCGCGGCAGTGCTCCAGCGTGGTCAGGAAGCCGCCCTCGGAAAAGTCGAAGGAGTGGTTGTTGGCGGTGGTCACCGCGTTGATGCCCATCCACTTCAGCTCATCAAGGTTCTTGGGATCGGAGCGGGTGTAGGTGTTGCCGCTCCACTGCCACGTGCTCTCGTAGTCGTGGAACAGCATCTCCAGGTTGACCAGGGACACGTCGGCCGCCCGCAGAATTTCCACCAGCTTGAGGAACCGCGGCTCCTGGAAGGCCTGCATCCGGCGGGTGATCATGGCGTCGCCGCCCACGGCGATGGAAATATCGCGGCGCTCGGCAGCATAAATCGTCGAGGTCATGTCGTCTCCTTGTTGCGTCGGGACGAGGTGATTCAGATGGTGGGCATTCTAGCAAACACGGCGCGGCGCATGATTGCCTGCCGGGCCCATCTCGCGATGCAATTCGCGGCCGCTCCGCTCAGTCGAACGCGCCGGCGATGGCGCAGTCCTCGACCTCTTCATCGGTCATGCCCAGCAGTTCCCGAAGCACGTAGGTCATGTCTGCCGCGAAGGCGGGCGCGCCTCGGGTAACGTTGCCTGGGGTGCGGGACAGCTTGTAGGGGGCGCTCTCGATGGTCCGGTACTCGCCCTGGTGGTCGGGCACGCGACGGAAGAACCCCCGCTCCTTCAATTGGGGATCCCGCGACAGATCCTCGCCGGTCTGCACCACGCCGGCCGCGACGCCCGCCGCCTGCAGCATACCCATCACGTCCTCGGCGGTGTGCCGGATTGTCCACGACTCAACGCAGGCGTCCAGCGCGTCGGCGTTTCGCTCACGGGCCTCGCACGTGGCGAACCGTGGTTCGTCCGCCCATTCAGGATTGCCCATGACGTTCGCGGACGCCCGCCATTCCTCGTCGGTGAAGATGGTGATGACCACCCAACGGTCTTCGCCCAAACAGCGATATGCGCCGTGGGGAGCGCCGCCCCCATGCGCCATGCGATTGCCCGTGCGCTCCGAAACCGCTGCGGGTCCGTTCACGCTCATGTCCAGCACCAGCGTGTCCAGCAGCGAAGACAGGGACTCGAACTGGGAGACGTCCAGCCATTGGCCGCGCCCCGTCCTGGCCCGGTGCATCAGGGCGAGCAACACCGCCTGCGCGCCGGCCATGCCGCCGGTGGCGTCGCTGTACGCGCTGGCCGGCCCGCTGGGGTCGGCGTCCGGGAACCCGGTCAGCTGGGTGAACCCCGACCAGGCCTGGAGCGTCTGGCCGTAGCTGACCCGGTCCTTCCACGGCCCAGTGCGGCCAAATCCGGACATGCTCAGCATGATGATGCCGGGATTGATGGCCCGTATGGATTCGTAATCCATACCCCACGACGGCATCACCCGCCCGCTGAAGTTCTCCGCCACCACGTCGGACACCGCCGCCAGCCGTTTGGCGATGTCAATGCCCTGGGGCGTCTTCATGTTCAGCGATATGGACAGCTTGCCGGCGTTCCAGTTGTGTCGCTGCCCGAGTCCGCGGGCGGTGGCGGATGCAGGGCCGCCCACGACGGACAGGGCGTTGTTGGACTCGACCTTGATGACCTCTGCGCCCTGGTCGGAGAGAATACGAGTGGCCGAGGGCCCGGCGTGAATCCACGTGAAATCCAGCACGCGGATGCCTCGCAGGGCGAGGCCGGTCTGCCCAGAATCAGCGTTCATGTCCATCCAACCTCAGGCCGTGAGACGTTCAATCTCCGCATCAGACAGCCCCAGCATGTCGCCCAGCACCTCGGCGTTGTGCTCCCCCGGCGCCGGTGCTGCCCGACGCATCGGGAGTGGAAACTCCGCCAGTCGGTACGGGTCGCCCGGGTACACCATCGACAGGCCATCCGGCGCTTCAACCGCCGTCAGGTATCCCCGGCCCCATAGTTGCTCGTTGGTAAGGATCTCATCGGCGGTGGCAGCGGGACCCCACGGGTGGTGGTTGGACTGGCCGAACTCGGTGATCTCCTGCCGCGTGTGCAGCATGGCCCAGGCCTGGACCAGTTCCTCGATGTGCGCCGAGTGCTCGCCTCGCAGCACGAAGTGGTCGTCGTACTGCGCGTCCATCAGGTCGCCGGCCATGCCGTCCCGGTCCATCCAGGCCCGCAGGTCGTCCCACGCCGCTCGTGTGTTGGTGGTGATGCTGGCGTAGCCGTCCTTGCATTTCCAGGTGGCGACGAACTGCCCACCGTGTCGGAACCCGCAGCGCTCCGCCGACTCGCCCGTGTAGTTGTAGGTCGTGTTGACGTGCTCCGTGGTGGCCGCCACTGCCTCCTGCATGGACACGTCGATGTACTGTCCCTCTCCGGTCATCATCCGGTGGTACAGGGCCAGCAGGATGGCAATGTACGCGCGGTTGGACGCCGTGTGGTATGCCTGCGACCCCCACAACTTGTTGGGCGGCGTATCGGGCCAGCCGGTCACGTACATGTATCCGCCCATGGCGAATCCCACCAGGTCCGACGCCTTGAAGTCGCGGTACGGCCCCGTCTGCCCGAACGGGGTGACGGATGCGTACACCAACCCGGGCGATTCTGCCGCCAGGCTCTCGTATCCCAGACCCAGCGATTCCATGTATCCCGGCGGGCCGGTTTCCAGCAGCGCGTCGGACGCCATGACTAGCCGGCGCAGCGCGGCCGCTCCGTCGGGTGTGCCGATGTCCAGGGTAACGCTGCGCTTGTTGGTGTTGAAGTGGAGCCAATACAGGCTGCGCCCTGGTCCGGGCCGCCCGCCGACGAACGGGCCGATGTCGCGCATTGGGTCGCCGCCCGGCGGCTCGACCTTGATCACATCGGCGCCCATGTCGGCCATCAGCTTCCCACAGTACACCCCCATCGGGCCAGACAAATCCAGGATCCGGCAGTCGCTCAGTGGGCGGGACTGTTCCGTGTTTGCGTGTTCATCAAGCGTCGTCATGCGGGCCGCATTGTAGCACCGGACGAGGCATGAGGAGCGCGGTATAGCGACTCCGGCAGGGTTGGCATTGGCGAACTCCCGCCCCCACACGCTGTCCCTGAAGCCGCCGCATCCACAAGATTACCTCGCGCCCATGGCCTGCGCTGACCCGCCAACCGTCCCGCCATGCCAACCGTCGTTGTGATGTCAGGGAACGGCTTCCAATGCGTAGAGGTTGCCGTCATGGGAGACGACATACAGGGTTGACGCGGCCACCACAGGATTGCCGGTTATCTTGCCTCCCGTCTCGAATCGCCACGACAACCGCCCGTTGCGGGCGTCCAGGCCGGCGACCATACCTGATTCCGTGCCGACCAGGACGGTGGATCCCGCCACGGTTGGGGCAGTGGTCACCGGACTCCCCAAGGCTGTTTCCCACAGCGCCTCTCCCGAGGATGCCTCCAAAGCAGAGACCACGCCCGAGACGCTGGCAACGTAAACTCTGCCGCCCGCGAGAGCCGGAGATTGGGCTACGTCGCCTTCGACCTGGGCCCCCCATACGCTGCCCCGCTGCGACGGCGGATCGGTCAGCCAGCCCCAAACGTGAAAGGTGGTCTTCCAGAAAAGGGCGAAGCGGTCCCAGGGCAGGGATCGCGCCCGCCAGTTTATGGCCCACACGCGGCCCTTCTGGGATCCGACGTACACCAGGTCATCCTGTGTAGCCGGGCCGCCCAGGATTTGCCTGGCCCTGCCGGTGTCATACTCCAGGCGCCGCCGGCCAGTATCAGTGTCCACCACATGGAGCAAGTTGTCCTTGGAGACCACTATGAGAGCGTTGTCGGCAAGGCAGACTGCCGCGATCACCCAGTCATCGGTGGTGAAGCTCCACAGCACAACTCCGCTGGCAATATCCAGGGCGTAAAGCTTGTAGTCTCCCACGCCGATGTACACGGTGCCATCGCGGACAACGGGGGAAGCCAGGATGGGGTTTCCCATGTCCCTTTCCCACTGCAGGGCTCCCGTCATCGCATCCAGGGCCAGTATCCGGCCTGGCCGGACAGCGTAAACCACCAAGTCCCCGGCCACGGCGGGGGTGGAGCTTGAAGGAAAGCCCGTGGAATGCTCCCAAACCGGCAGGCCCGTTGCCCGGTCCAGCGCGACGAGCTTGCCCGTGTCCGTAGTAAGGTAAACCAGATTGCCCGCCACGGCCGGCGCGTTGAGCAGGGGGCCGCCTGAATTGTAGGACCACCTGATCTCATGGGGGTATGGAACAGGGTTTGGGGTGAACCCGGCGCCTTCCACCGTGCGCCTCGTCTGCGGCCAGTCCCCGGGGTCCAGGGTCGGCGCAACGTCTGTGGAGGCAACAGGAGGGTTGGGAGCCAGTCCCAGGTAGTTCCAGGATACCCAGAAGGCCAGGAGCGCGGTAACTGCCAGCGCAATCCCCGGTATGAGCAGGCGGCTGCGGAGAAAGTCGAATTTACGGCTGCGGGACAGCCGCTCTGCCTCCGCGCGGGGAACGGATATCATGCCCGAAAAGGCTTCACAGTTGTCGCACCTTTCCGAACCGGGCGCCGCCTCAATGTGACCACAGAAACGGCACACTCGGACTTGTTCCATGGCAACCCCTCGACCGATGATGGTTCTACTGCCGGCTCCAGCAGACCTTCCGCTTCATCTCCGGAATAGCCTCGCAAAGGGCCAAAAAAGGGAAATGGTAGCGTCCCGGTCTATTGTACGCCAGGAACCTACAATTCAAACACCGGAGTCGCCCTTGAACGCGCCAGGTCTTTGGCCCCACGCACTTCGTAGGGAAGACTGCCCGGCAATGTCGGTTTTCGTTTTCCGGCGACTCGCAGGCCCGCTGCTCCCTCATGCGATACCCGAACTACGCTACCCGGGCTACCCGCGCCTGGCCGCGGGGGAACTCGATTATCGGGCCGATGAACGTGGTTGGCGCAGGGTTTCCTGCCGCCTGACGTCGAGTCCCCGCTCCAGTGGGCGTTGACCAAGGGGACCGTGCGAACCGCGTCCCGATCCCCGGGATCGGTCACGATAGCAGCGAAACAGGGGGCCAGCCATCTGCCAGTACGGTCAACAGGACGCGACCTGATCGAACTGATCGCTCAGTCATCGTGGCGGGGATCTGCGGTCTCGGCATCCGTAGCTGTACGTGTTGCCCGCCCTCAGCAGGGGATGTCGGCGCAGGAGTGAGCCACGGTTCCAATTCTCGGACATCGCACTGCTATTCCGTGAGAGACCGGTTTACCTCCTGCGCACTCATCACCGACCCTTCGGGGATTCAAGGATATGCTGACCCAGTTCCTTCCCGAAACTATCCAGGGCGCCGGCATCTAGCCCGCGCCCTGGATCAGGTGGTTGGAAGGGGTATGAATCCTACCTCCCCCTCAACTTCGGGTCCCACACGTCCCGCAGGGCATCGCCCAGCAGGTTGAACCCGAACACCACGATGAAGATGGCTAGTCCCGGGAACATGGCGACCCAGGGGGCCGTCCTCACGTGCTCCTCGGCGGCCCGCCTCAACATCCCACCCCAACTGGGGACGTCCGGAGGAACTCCTACCCCCAGGAAGCTGAGGGACGCCTCGATGGTTATCGCCAGCCCCAGGTAGTAGGTGGCTATCACCAGGGCTATCGCCATGCAATTGGGGGTGATGTGCCTGAAAACCAGGCGCAAGGGAGATGCGCCGATGGCCCGGGCCGCCAGTATGTAGTCCAGCTCTTTGGTGATGAGCACCTGGGAGCGCACGGTTCGAATCACAGGCGCCAGCATCCCGATTACGATGGCGATCATGACGTTTTGCAGGGATGACCCCAGCACCGCCACAATTGCCAGGGCGATTATGAGGCCAGGCAAGGCCATCAGCGAGTCCACCAACCTCTGGAAAGAGAGGTCTATGACGCCGCCCGCGTAGGTGGTGAGCACCGCCAGGATGAACCCCAGGGCAATCCCCACCACCACGCTGCCGAAGCCTACGTACAGTGAGATGCGGGCCCCGTGGATTACCCGGCTCAACACGTCCCGCCCGGCGTGGTCGGTACCCATTATGTGGCCTTGCTGCGGTGACAGGTGGACATTCTCCCTGCCCAGGCTCTCCTTGGGTTGATAGGGGGCAATGACGTTGGCCAGGATGGCCATTATGATGAGCAGAATGGTGATTACTCCGCCCGCAGCCCCCAGGGGCTTGCTCCGGCAGAAGCGCACTAGTCCGGTTCTGACGTCCTGGCCCCAATCTGCGACATTGACTCCTGCACGGGTCACTGCTGACCCTTCAGATCTCTGTTGCTCTAACATTATCGTCCTGCTTTCCAGCGAGCCGGATGGCTCCGTGGCTCGAATCGCCGAGGGAAATTTGGTCGAGGTTCCCGGCTACGGCCTCACTGGTACCGTATCCTGGGGTCTAGAACGCCGTAAACCAGGTCGATGATCAGGTTGAGGGTCAGCACCACTGCCGCCGTGAGCAGAATCACCGCCTGGATTACGACGAAGTCCCGATGGATGATGCTCTCGATCAGGAAGGCGCCAAGGCCCGGCACGGCGAATATGGTCTCGATGATGATGGTGCCCCCAAGCAGGCGGGCGAACTGGTAGCCCGACACCGTGATGACGGGCAGGATGGCGTTCTTGAGTGCGTGCCTGCCCAGCACCTTGGTTTCGCGCAGCCCCTTGGACCGGGCCGTCCTCACGTAGTCTTCCCGCAGCACCTCCAGCATGGAGGAGCGGGTCACCCTGGCGGTGAAAGCCAGATCGTGAATGGCGATGGCCAGAGCCGGGAAGAAAAGCTGCTTCAGGTTGAGGATGGGATCCTCCCACAGGGTGGCGTAACCTAACGGAGGCAGCCAGTTGAAGACATAGGCCAGGAAGTAAATTATCAGGATCGCCAGCCAGAAAGTCGGCAGGGCAATCCCCACGAGGGTCAGTGACCTGCAGACGTAGTCGGGCCAGGTGTCCTGCCGCACGGCGGAAATCATGCCCATCGGCACGGCCACGACAAAAGCCATGAGGATCGCCATGATGGATAATTGCAGGGTGACGGCAAATTTATCCCGGATTTCGTCGGTGACCGGCTCCCGGTACCAGATGGAGATTCCCAAATCACCGCGCAGGGTATCCCATAGCCAGTCGAAGTACTGGATATGTATGGGACGGTCCAGGCCCAGTTCCCGGCGCAGCTTTTGCAGGTCCTCATCGGTAACCGCTCCCGCCCCTTCCTCGCCGGTGAGTATGAATAGCGCAGCGTCACCGGGGACCAGGAAGAAGAGGGCAAATACGATTACGGTAGTCAGAAGCATGGTGGGAATGAAGAGGCCTATCCTCCTCACCACGTAGCCTTTCATCACACCTCCCGACGGTTCGGTGACCTCTCCATCCCGGAATTTTCATCCCGTAACTGGGAGTCAAAGGTCACTGTCTATGGTTGGCAGTTCTCACTCGTCTGAGTTGGACAATGTTCCCTGTGTCCTGGGGCCCCTGCACGGCGCCCCAGGACAGCCGGGTGTGGCGTCAAGATCAGACGGACA
The DNA here is from genome assembly GCA_022823105.1 of Dehalococcoidia bacterium. GTDB lineage: Bacteria > Chloroflexota > Dehalococcoidia > Lucifugimonadales > UBA3495 > Bin87. Next base: position 5,133 of record JAJDXU010000019.1, on the reverse strand, counting down.
TGATCAGACGGAAATGAAAGCCGGTTACTCAATGGGGGGCGCGTCCGGCCCGAGCAACTCGGCGTCCGGGTCCCACCAAACGTGTTCCCAGGTCCAGATGGTATGCGGGTGGTAGGGCGGTCGCATATTCTGGAGCCGGTAGTCGATGATGCCGCTGGTGGCAGTCCAGTAGAGGGGAACGTAGTGGCTCTCCCCCTCGTTGAGAATTTCCGCCATCTCCCGGAAGTATTCCCGTCGAACCTCCGAGTCCAGTTCCCTCCCCTGCAAGTCCATCAACTCTGCGAAGCGGGGGTGGGACCAGTTATGAGGATTGCGGAGAGTGTCCTGGAAGAACCATTGGGCCAGCACCGTTTCCGGCTCCTTGAAGTAGAGGCCGGTGCCGATATTGCTGAGGTCGTGGGTGCCGTCCCGCAACTGGGCGTAGAAAGTAGCCCGGTCGGCAACCTGAAGTTCCACGTCGATGTTGAGTTTCTCCCTCAACTGATCCGCCACCAGCTCGGCGTCGGTCCGTGCAAACTTGCTCTGATCCACGTTGAAGGTCAGCTTGAACCCGTCGGGGTAGCCCGCTTCGGTCAGCAGCCGCTGGGCCTCCGTCAAGTCGTCGGGATGCTTCGCGCCTTCGGCACTGATGCGGAAGCCTGGCAACGACATGACCTCGTCCTCACTCAGGGCATAGCCGGGCGGGAAGAAATTGCCCAGCAAGGCTGCGCCACCCTGGGAAATCTCAGCGATCTCGTGGCGGTCCAGGGCCAGGTAAATCGCCTTGCGAACCCTGGGGTCATCCAGTGGCGGCCGGTTCCAGTGGAACCAGAAACCGTAGATGCCTGCGGCGCCGCCCTTCAGAACCCGCATCTTGCCGCCGGTCTCCTTCTGTACCTGCTCCACGTCCGCCAGCAGGATGCCGCCCGTGTTGTACCGTCCCATAACCTGCTGGGTCTTGAGGGTGGCCAGGCGCCGGGCGTAGTCGGTGATGATGAACACCTTCATGCCGTCGGCATAGGGCATGGGGTCCTTGAAGTAATCGTTGTTGCGGTCGAACTCGTAGGAGTCGCCTTTCTTCCAGGCCCTGAACTTCCAGGGGCCGGAGCCAAAGGTGTTCTTGAAGCAGCAGTTGAAGTCGTCCTGGCTGACGCTCTCCAGGGCCTTGGGATACATCTTGTAGTAGTCCACGGCCAGCCAGCCCAGCGCCGTCGCCGAGGGGAACTTCAGGGGCATCAGCACCGTTTTGTCGTCCACTGCCACGGCGGTCCCGTGCTCGTAAAAAGTACGGATGGCGGTGACTCGGCCCCGTGTGACGTCGGGTTGCGCCATTCGGTTCAGGCTCCAAACGATGTCATCGGCAGTGACCGGAGTGCCGTCATGCCAGTTGGCTTCGTTCAGGCGGAACACGAAATTCTTGCCTCCATCTTTGATCTCCCAACTCTGGGCCAGGTCACCGATAATTTCCCTCGGCGCCGTGGGGTTGTACATCAGGAGTTGGTTGAACCGGGGGCCGGAGGGCAACAGGGTGGTGGTGGAACTGGCCCCATAGTGCAGATCCAGGAACCCGGGGTTGGCCCGATGCACGAAGACGAAGTCCCCATTGTAGTGGTGGTCGGCGCCAATGCTGACCCATTCGGGCCTCGCCGTCTCGTGAACGCCGGCTACCGGGGTGGCGAACACCACCTTCTCTATCGGAACCTCTTTTTCTACTACTTTCTCAACCTCAACTATTTTTTCCGTCTCCACTTGAACCTGGACTTCGCGGGTAACTTCTACCTCCTTTACGACTTCCCTCTCAATGACCTGCGGTTCCGCCTGTTGGACGGGTTGAGCAGGTTGTCCGGCAGTGCCGCAAGCGACCACCAACAGGACTACCAAGGCTAGGGACGATATTGCCAACGCCCTAAGATTCCTTGTGCTGATATACGTCATTCTTGCGCCTCCTCTTTAACGACAATAGTCCGAAAAATGGCGTTCGAGACAGTAACCGACCTCAATGGCGGCCCATATAAACAGACATCGAAACGGGTGTCAAGGGCAGAGGAAGCTCACGCGTACCCAGTTTGTCATTGCCAGTAGCGAACCCGCCCCCAGCGGACTCGCGATGACGGTTCCGGCGAAAATGGGCACGCGTGAGGCGCTTGAGGATGGCGTCGCGGCGGCGGATTTGGGAAATGGTCGTGTGATCGCATCATGATTGTCATACGCCAGAGGCGGGAGGATTTACGGCATTTCCGGACTGGCAGGACCGGGGACGGCGGAGATTTTGGGAAATCCCGCTCATTTCCTCTCATTTCCGCTGATTTGAGTAGGGCTGTGGGGTCATCATGGGGGCGGAAAGCGCGGTTTTGGCGGCGATAATCATGGTTTTGGCGGTCGGGTGAGCGGTGTTGGCGGAGCGGCATTTGGAGCACCGCGTGGTACCGGTCAGGGGTGGGACGACGGGTTGGATGCGGGCGTTCCGGTAGTTTGATGGTAAGGACGGAGGGAGGTTAGGGACAACGGGGAAGTGTCACTGAAACCGGCCTTTTCAAAGTCGCCGTTGTCATTGCGCATCCGACTGTGGCGGACGCGCAATGACGGTTCAAGCCAAAGTGGCTACGCTCGAGCAGAGGAAGGGCTGGTTGAGAAAATCGCCGAAGCAACGCCGGAACCGGCGCAGTGCGGGCCCAGGGTGGAAAGTCCGCCAGATTGCCAATCGAAGGCGGTGCGGCGACGCGGCGCAAAACAGCGCCGCGTCGGCCATGTCGCGCTCTGCATCCGCGACGCCGCAGAGGAAAACTTCCGAATCTCGTCAGTCGCCGCCTTTCCGTCCAGCATGCCCGGTCAGCGCTGGGGGTATCGGAGAGTCCGGGCCTGCCGGGCGCTGGCACAGCTTGGCTCTACCCCACGCTGTGAGGAGGGAGTGGATGGCGTCCACCAGGCGGAGGCTACCTCCGTCGCGCCCGAATGGCCCGCCTCGGGCCGGGTCCAACGCAGGGGCCTGCAATCGCTTCGGGGCCGTTGCCAACTGCGATCCGGGTCCAGTAGCGCCCGGATCCAGGCAGCAATCCGGGTCAATGTGATACACGTTGCCGGGGTCGTGAAGCGCCGAGCGATATTAGCCTGTTTCCACTTCGCCGGACCGTTCGTGTTGCCCCAGCGCCGTTTACCCTCCGCTCAATCGCCGGGCCACCTTCAGCGAATAAGGCTGCGGGGAGATCGCCAGGCCGAACACCTCGTCCTCGGACAACGGCCTGCCGTCCGGCGTCTCAAAGCGGAGCCGGTGCAGCATCCGCGTGATGTGGAGCCATGCTGTGGTCTCGGCAAAGCGACGCCCCGGGCAGCGGCGGTGGCCGGTGCCGAAGGGTATGAAAGCGTTGCTGGTCAGCGTAGCAGCCGGCGCCCCGTCAGAATCGGGCAGGAACCGCTCCGGGATGAAATCGTCGGGCGCGTCCCAGAAGCGCGGGTCGTGGTGGATGGAATAGATGTTGCCCAACACCTGCGCCCCCGCCGGCACCAGGTACCCGCCGACCTCGGTGTCCTGCCTGGCCTGGTGCGGCACTGCCAGGGGACCAATGGTGCGGTAGCGCATGGACTCGGCCAGGCAGGCGAAGGTGTAGGGCAGCCGCGTCCGGTCGTCCACCGTGGGCAGGGCGTCGGGCCCGATGACTTCATCCAGCTCCGCGTGGACTTTGGCCTGAACCTCCGGACGGTTGGCCAGCAACAGCAGGGTCCAACTGACGGTTTGCGCCGAGGTGTCGGTTCCGGCGATCAGCAGGTCCATGCACAGGTCATTGATCATGTCGCTCTCAATTTCGCCCGTTTTTGCCTCGGCCAGCATCACCTCCACCAGGCAGGTGGGAGCCGACAGGTCCAGGCCGGGTCGGTTGAGGGCGCCCTCCACCAGAGAATCCGTGATGGCCGTGCCGATTTCAAACTGCCTGACGGCTTGCGTAAGAGCATTGTTGGGCAGGAACCTCATCCAGGGGATGTAGTCGGCCAGGTTGGTGGCCGTGGCGTTGCCGAAGATCCAGTTGACGTGTTTCAGCAACGCTCCCCGCAGCCGTTCGAAATCTCCAGTGCCGTCTTCGTCTCGTCCGAAAACGGCGCGGAACATCATCTCGGAGTTGCTGCGGGCGACCATCGCCGGAGGCGAAACCGGCTCGCCGGCCTCTCCCAGGTCGGTCATTTCGTCCACCAGCCCGTTGACAATGCCCTCGATGTAGCGCTCGCGTACGTTGTCGAGGTTGCGTGCGCTGAGCAACTCGCGGTTGGCGAAACGCTGCATCTGTCGCCAGCGGTCGCCGTAGGGGGCCAGCACCAGGTCTTTCCGGTTGCTGAGAATGTCCATGATCTCGCTGACCCAGCGGTCGGCCAGTTCGGGCTTGCCGAAAGCCTCCTGCAAAAGGTCCGGGTGGCTGATTATCACCGTCGGCACGTTGCCGAAGCGGAGCAGGCAGATGTCGCCGTAGCGGCGCGCCAGCCGGTCAATGGACAGGTGGGTGTCATGGCGCAGTTCCAGCAGGGAGCCGAACACCGGGAGTCCTCTCGGACCTGGCGGCAACTTCGTGGGTAGGGGAGAGATCGCGGCGCTCATTTATCTCACCGATCGGGTATCTCACCGATCCGGATGGGGCGGTTCAGGTCTGGCATCGCACTGAATCTCACCCGACGCGGCGACAGGAGAACACCCGTAGACTTTTTCGGAAAGTGTTAACCGGCGGGACCACACGCACTTTTTCCCGCTCGCAAATGGAGAGAAAAAGTACCCCTGGAGGGACTCGAACCCCCGACGCGCGACTTAGGACGCCGCCGCTCTGTCCAACTGAGCTACAGGGGCAGGCAAACATTTTGGTGGAGATAGCGGGGCTCGAACCCGCAACCTCGGCATTGCGAACGCCGCGCTCTCCCAGTTGAGCTATATCCCCACGCTGCCGGCCGTCGCACCCACGTTGATGCGACAACCGCCCATTCATCGTAGCCAACAGGGGTCGCAACTGTCAAGGAACCCCCTGCACACGCAGGGCCTTTCCAAAGTCCTGGTTGGTGGCCTTTCACCCCGAACCGTCATTCCGGCGAAAGTCGCAGATGCGCCTTTGGCGTGCCGGAATCCAGAACATTCCGATCACAACGACCTCCTGGATTCCCGCTTGCGTGGGAATGACGGAT
>JAJDXU010000288.1 GCA_022823105.1 Dehalococcoidia bacterium | reverse complement strand
TTTCCCTCGGCTGCAACTGATTTGGGCTGATGGGGCGTACAGCGGAAAATTGGTGCAGTGGGCCAAGACGGTGGGCGACTGGACGCTGGAGTTGGTACGTCGTCCAGCAGAGCAGCACTCCTTTCAGGTGCTGCCCCGGCGATGGGTGGTGGAGCGAACCTTCGGTTGGTTGAAGCGGCAACGGCGATTGAGCAAGGACTATGAGGCATTGTGCGAAACCACTGAAACCTGGATTTACATCTCGATGACTGGGCTCATGCTACGCCGTTTGGCCCGCTTCCCTACTTTTTAGACACACTCTAAGCGGCTTCTCCTGAAGAAGATTCGAGGCGCCCAACCGGACGCCCCTAACTTCGCTCTGTGCGCTTTCTGCCTAATCGCTTGTGAACGCGTAGTCCGTCGGCCGCATGATGCTGTGCCGCGACACGCGAACCAACGGCCCGTTCTCCTCGCTCGCCGCCCTCGCCTTGTTCCACTCCGGATCCGCTTGGAACGAGCGCCAGCTCTTCTCCCGGTCTCCCAGGCTCGGATACCCCAGCATGTAGACCAGCACGTTGTTCACGCCCACGTCCTCCGACCAGTAGCCGATATTCTCGATACCGTGCTTCTCAAACAGGCCGATGGTATGGTTTGCAAACCGGTTGTGAACGTCGGGCAGCCGTCCCGGCATGGCCTCGTAGATGCGAAGCTCCTGCACGGCTGTCGAGACCTTGGGCTCGGGCGAGTAGGGCGTCAGCCGCAGGAACCGGTTGGTGACGGCATCCACCAGCGGCCCGTTCGCCTCGGTCTGCTTGCGCACCTCCAGCCAGTCCGGATCCGTGCCGAACTTGGCCCACCGGCTTTCCCGGTCCGCCATGCTGTCAAACACGTTGATGTAGGTCAGCCGGTTGCTCCGTCCGATCTCGTCGGTCCAGAACCCCAGGTACTTCACCCCGTGCTTCCGGAACAGGGCGCACGTGTGATTCGCGAATCGGCCGCTGATGTCAGGCAGGCGACCGGCGACAGCGTCGTAGATACGGAGTTCGTAAAGCATCGCTTCTCTCCTTATCGGGTGAGGGTCATCGTGTTGCCGGCGGATCTTTCGCATCGCCGATTGGCACGGCGCATCCGCCGGCGGTAGTATAGCATCGGCCGCGCCATCGCGTACTGCGGTCCATTTTCGACACTGCGGCGCTCGACACTGCCGCGCTCAACACCGCCGCGGTATCCTCCAATATCGCCGCCGCTTTGCACAATCTGAACATTTTTGGATTACGTATAGGATGTAGCAACATCCCCAAATCTCTGCCTCAACGGAGTATATTCAATTGGACGCTGCACACATTCGCCAACATCTACGGCGCGCCCTCCGCCTCCGCGTGAGTGTCGCCGCGGTTCTGGCCGCAACCGTTCTGATTCTGGCCATGGCCTGCGGACAACCCCAGCAATCCTCGGTTGGATCCACGGCCGTGGAACTGACACCTCCGGCTCCCATCAACACCGTCGCCCCCGCCGCTCCGGCCCAGGCGGCGGCCTCCCCTGCGCCGACGCAGGACGACGCGCCCGCCCAGGCCGCCTCTCCGGACACGTCCTCGGAATCGGACGCGAACCCTGCGCCGTCCCCGAATCAGGATGCCGGATCCCCGCTGACCGCTGCGCAGATTGCCGCCGCCCACGACGAGATCATGAGCAACCTCTACGAGCAGACGGTTCCCTCCGTCGTCGGCTTGCGCGTGATCCAGCCGGTCAACGTCGGCATAAACGTCCCCCAGGGCATGCCCAACGACTTCTTCTCCAGGGCCAGCGGCTCCGGATTCGTCTGGGACAACCAGGGCCACGTGGTCACCAACCGGCACGTTGTCGAATCTGCCGAGCGCATCCTGGTCGTGTTCAGCGACGGCTCCCAGTCCGACGCGGAAATCGTCGGCATGGACGCCGATTCGGACCTCGCAGTCATCAAAATCACTGATCCGTCCGTCCGTCCGACTCCCATAACCCTGGGCGACAGCGACACCATCAAGCCGGGCCAACTGGCAGTAGCCATCGGCGACCCCTTCTCCCGCGGCTTCTCCATGACCTCCGGCGTCATCAGCGCCCTGGGGCGCACCATCAGCCCATCGGAAAGCAACTTTGCCATTCCCCGCGTCATCCAGCACGACGCCGCCACCAACCCCGGCAACTCCGGCGGCCCACTGCTCAACCGCCACGGTGAACTCGTCGGAATCAACGCCCAAATCATCAGCCAGACCGGCGCGTTTTCCGGTGTCGGCCTCGCCATCCCGGTCAACCTCGCCAAGCTGGTCGTGCCCGCCCTGATCTCTGACGGCCACTACGAGTACCCGTACATCGGCATCCGCGGCACGTCCGTCAGCCCCGATATCGCTGTCGCCATGGGCCTCCCGCCCGACACCCGAGGCGCGCTTATCCTGGCCGTCGGGACCGACAGCGCCGCCAGCCGGGGCGGATTGAGGGCCTCCGACCGCGTCATGGTGATCGACGGCGCCGAGTTCCCCGTGGGCGGCGACGTAATCGTCGATATCGACGGCGCAACCATCCGCAGCATGGACGACCTCCTCGCCTACGTGGTGGAAAATACCCGCCCCGGCGACACCGCCGTGTTCACCGTGCTCCGCGATGGCGTCGAGACCACGGTCGACATCACCATGGACGCCCGACCCGCCCAGTAAACGAGCCCGCAACCCAACAAAAAGGCCGACGGCACTGTATCGCCGTCGGCCGGATTTCTGGGTGGCGCGCCTGGCAGGACTCGAACCCGCAACCCCTGGGTCCGAAGCCCAGTGCTCTGTCCATTGAGCTACAGGCGCACGGTTTGGCGCGAAAATCGACTTGGATGGTGGGGCGAGCAACGGGATTCGAACCCGTGATCTCCTGTGCCACAGACAGGCGCCTTCGACCACTTGGCTATGCTCGCCTCGTCTAACAGGATGACGGCCTGGCACCGCCAACCGGAAGGCTAGGTTAGCACACCTACCCAAAACGCACAATACGCGACCCCGCCGGGTTAGCGTCTTTCGATGGTCGGTGCAAACCGGGTTGAGGGCATGGCTAGCGTGCGGGGGCGGGAAGGTCCCAGCGGAAAAAGTCGCGGTAGCGGTCCTGCCGGGCCCAGGGCAGCAGGTTGAATACGATGGCCTCGTACTCTGGGACCTCGCCCCGTAGCCGGATGTCCTTGAGGTAGCGGCCCAGGTCGGCGTAGGTGGGGAGGAGGAAGCCGGCATTGGCGATGCGCCTGATGACGTCGCCGGGTTCCGGTGGTTCGGAGGGGTCCCATTCGTCGGAGACGGCCTCGGCGATGCGGCGGAGTTTGAGGATGGCGAGTTCACGGGCGAACCGGCGCTTGAGGGCGTTGACCTGGCGACGGATTTCGGAGAGGGTCATGGGGTTACCTCTGACGGGAGAGAACTTACATCGATGCACAGGATGGACGGGATTGTTGATTGGGATGGGACGACGGCGATTTTTCGGGAAACCCGCTCGTTTCCGTTCATTTCCGTTCATTTGAGTAGGGCTTGGGGTGGGATGTGGGGGCGAATGGGGGCGGCCAGGGCGGTTTTGGGGGCGAAATTGGTGGTTTTGTCGAGCAGATGGGCGGGTTCGGGGAATGGCGTCTGGGAGTTCGGCGTTTGGCAGTGGGGCATTGTTTGGACGTGGGGATTGGGATGGCTCGCAGGATGGCTCTGGGGATGGCTACGGGACGGATTTGAGGCGCCCGTTAACCATGATAAAGATGGGTGCAGGGTTGAGGCAAAGGGGAAGTGTCATTGGCGGCGGGAAAGGGCAGAGAGGGGATTTCAAGGGACATGGAAAAGGCCTGCCGCTCGTAACCGTTCAGGCTTGAGGTGCGCGAGTCCAATCCGAAACCGTCACATTGCGTCTGAACGGTTACGCCTGCGGCTTGACGGTGTCCAAGTAGCCTGCCAGCAGACATCCGAGAGCAGGGCGAGGATTTTCCGGATTCCGGGTCAAAGCCTGATGCGGGGACCGTCAAGATGGTCTGAAAGTGGAAACGGCTCAGCAAGTCTTAACAGTTACCCGCACGCCCTTACATTGAAACAATCTGGCGCGCTGTATACAATCAATCCGATTCCGGGCACTTTTCCGTATCGTCGCATAACATCCCTTTGCCCGGGAGGAGATCATGATACTCAACCGACTTCGTTTTTTGATTCTGCCAGCGATGCTAGCGCTCTTGGTATTTGTCGTCGCCTGCGGGGGCGGCGTCGCCCCCGAAACTGCCCAGGCCCCCTCAGGTACCGAACCCACGCCGACGCTTCCGTCCCGCGCCGCCGCCGAACCCACCGCTACCCAGCAGTCAGGGTCTGCCGCACCGTCGGGAGCAACAGCGGCGACCACTGCCCCAGCTCCCACTCGGGAAACCACGCCCGGCCAGGCGTCCGCTTCCGGTGTTGTCCCCACCGTCGCGCCCCTCACGGTACCCGTGGCCGGGTCCAACTGCGCCCCCAGCGGCGATCTGACCTTCGATGATCGGCCTCCTCAGGGCGGGACCCTGGTCCGACTCTTCGCCGACCCGCCCACCATTGATCCTCACCTGGCCAGCGATTCCACTTCCAGCGTAATCACCAACGAGGTATTCGGCGGCCTGGTAACCCTCAACCTGGACTATCAGCCCGTCCTCGACCTCGCAGAAAGCTGCTCCGTGAGCGACGATGGTCTCATCTACACCTTTGTGCTGCGCGAAGGCGCCAAATTCCAGAACGGCTCTCCGGTGACCGCTCACGACGTGAAGTGGTCCATCGAGCGCGCCGCCGATCCCGACACGCTCTCCACCACCGCCGAGACCTACCTGGGTGACATCGTCGGTGTCGCCGAGAAGCTCGAGGGAACCGCGACCGCGGTCAGCGGAGTGCAGGTCATCGACGAGCGCACTGTTGAGTTCACCCTCGACGCTCCCAAGGCCTACTTCCTCGCCAAGCTTTCCTACCCCACCGCCTACGTCCTCGACCAGGACCAGGTCACCCAGGACGGCTCCTGGCTCGAACAGCCCAACGGCACCGGCCCCTTTCGCCTCGCCCGGTACGACATCGGCGAACTCCTCATCCTTGAGAAAAACGAACACTACCACCTCGGCCCTCCCCACATCGACAGCGTCCACATGATCCTCAGCGGTGGCTCCGCCATGATCATGTACGAAAACGACGAGATCCACCTCACCGGCGTCGGCACCGATGACCTGCCGCGGCTGCTGGATCCCAACGACCCGCTCAACCCGGAACTGCATCGTTCCGCCCAGGACTTCTCCGTCTTCTACGTCGGCCTCAATGTCAACGAGCCGCCCTTTGACGACCCCAAGGTTCGCCAGGCCATGAACTGGGCCGTCGACCTGCAGGGCATCGCCGAAAACGTGCTGGACAATCGCGTATCCCAGGCCACCGGTGTCATTCCCCCGGGATTTCCGGCCTACAATCAGAACCTCCGCGGTTATACGTTCAACCCCGACCTCGCCCGTGAACTGCTGGAAAGCTCCACCTACGCCGACGCGCTGGCCAGCGGAGACTTCCCGCGCATCACGCTCACCATATCGGGCAGCTTCGGCGCCACCATTCCCACCTATCTCGAGGTCATGCTCGAACAGTGGCGCGCCCTGGGCATCGAGATCGACATCCAGCAGACCGAGTGGGCCACCTTCCTCCAGGATGTCAACGAGCGGAAGTACCAGATGTTCTCCCTGGGCTGGATAGCCGACTATCCTGACCCCGAAAACTTCCTCGACCTCCTGTTCCACAGCGAAAGCCAGAACAACCACACCGGCTACAGCAACCCCGAGGTGGACCGCCTTCTCGAGGAGGCCCGCACCGAACGCGACCATGAACGCCGCTTCGAGATCTACAACCAGGTCGAGCAGATGATCGTCGACGACGCCCCCTGGGTGCTGACCTGGTTCCGCGGCGAGGGTTACGCCCTGATCAAACCGGAGGTGTCCAACTACTTCCTGCTCCAGATGAGCATCCCCAAGTACCGCTACATCTACTTCAACCAATAAATCCGCAGGCAATCGCAATGTAGGAGCGAATGATTATTCGCCCCTACGGGCATCGAACCTGCGGGCATCGAATAAAAGCAAGGACGACCTCAATGGGCGTTTACGCAATCAGAAGGCTAATCTGGTTGCCGTTCCTGGTGATCATCGTCACCTTCATCACCTTCGCCATGCTGCGCGCCGGCCCCGGCGATCCGGTGCAGATCTGGCTGGGACAGCATCAGAACGACCAGGTGCGCGAACGCATACGGGCACGCCTGGGCCTGGACGACCCCCTTGTCCTCCAGTACGTCCGATACATGGAGGGCGTGGTAACCCGGCTAGATTTCGGCGACAGTTTCCAGTACCGGGGCAAATCCGTTCGTGAAGTGATCGGGTCGCGCATCTTCGTCTCCATGCAACTCAACCTCGCCGCCGTCATCATCACCCTCGGCATCGGCATCCCGGTCGGCCTGTTGGCCGCCCTGCGCCAGGGAACCGGCTGGGACAATGTCATCGTGGCCACCGCCCTGGCCTTCCAGTCATTGCCCGTATTCATCACCGCGCCCGTGATGCTGCTGGTATTCGCGCTGCACCTGGACATACTCCCCACCAGCGGCTGGGGCGGGTTCTTCTCCCCCAAGATCGTCATGCCGGCCATCGTCATGGGCGTCCCCGGGATCGCCATCGTGGTCCGGTATGTGCGCGCCAGCGCCCTGGATGTCCTGGGACAGGAGTACGTCCGCACCGCCCGGGCCAAGGGACTGCCCGAGATGACCGTGCGCTACCGCCACATCCTACGCAACGCCCTGCTTCCCGTCGTCACCACCTTCGGTTTCATTCTCGCCGGCCTGGCCGGCGGCACCTTCATCGTGGAAATCTACTTCGGGATTCCCGGCGTCGGACGCCTCGCCCTGGAAGCCCTCAACGCCAGGGACTATCCGGTGATCATGGGATTCGCCATCATCGGCACCACCTTTTTCGTCCTGGCAAACCTGATCGTTGACCTGATGTATCCCATGCTCGACCCGCGCATCAGGCTGGGGGCCGGCCATGTTGCCTGACCGGTCCGGCCTGCCCACCCGCGACGCTCATCCGGAGCGGCAGGACTGGGCCGAAAGCGAACTCGCCGGTGAGCAGATCCTCGAGCTCGACAGCCAGCCCATCCGCGGCCACAGTTATTGGAGCCTGGCCTTCCGGCGCCTGGTCCGCAAGAAACTCGCGATGGTCTGCGTATCCATCATCCTGTTCATGTACGTCGGCTCATTGCTGTCGCCACTGATCACCCCCTACGACTTCCGGGCCGTCGACCTCCAGAACACCCGCCAGGGCCCGTCGCTGGCTCACCCCTTCGGCACCGACCGGCAGGGCCGAGACATGCTCACCCGCGTCATATTCGGCGTGCGCACCACAGTCATCATCACCATCACCTCCCTGCTGGGCGGCACGCTGATCCTGGGCGTCGTCCTGGGTTTGCTGAGCGGCTACATCGGACGCTGGGTTGACGGCGTCATCATGCGCATGGGTGAGGTGACCTCGTCCTTCCCGGAAATCCTGCTCCTCCTCATCTTCGTCTCCGCGTTCCGGCCCCGCCTGCTCGTTGCGGTCCAGGCCTTCGAAGACGCCACCGGCCTGGACTGGATCATCCGCCTCGGCGTTCTCGATTTCACCCTGATCTCCGTCGGCCTGGCCATCTTCGGTTGGTTCGGCATGGCCCGCCTGGTGCGCGGCCAGGTCCTGCAGGCCCGGGAAAGCCAGTACATCGAAGCCGCGCTGGTCACCGGGGCGTCCACCTCCCACATCCTCCGCGTCCACATGCTGCGCAACATCCTCAGCCCGCTCATCGTATCTATCTCGGCCGGACTGGCCGGCGTCGCCGGCGCCGAGTTGGTCCTCAGCTGGATCGGCGTCGGAGTCTTCCCGCCCGTGCCCAGCCTGGGCCGAATGCTCTTCGAAAACGGGCACCCCCAGGTCCTGCTGAACCATCCCCATCTCATCCTGTTCCCCATCGGCACCGTAACCCTCCTGTTCTTCTGCTTCAACATCCTCGGCGACGCCGTCAACGACGCCTTCAACCCCCGCACCCGTTGACGATCCGCCTGCCTAAAATTGCTAACCCCGTGCGCCTGTGCTAACGTTGATAGTCGCTGATTCCGCGCGCCGCGACCCTTCGACTCATCACGTAGGAAACGCTCAGTGAGCACAATACCGGGCAATCCCACACCCGCCGACGTCTCGCCGACCGTGGCCTGGCAGACCTGGGGAGCCCAGGCCTTCGCCACCGCCCAACAGCAGGACAAGCCGATCCTCCTGTCCATCAACGCCGTCTGGTGCTACTGGTGCCACGAGATGGACAACGGCGCCTACTCCGACCCGGACGTGGCCCGTTTCCTCAACGAACACTTCATTCCCGTCCGCGTCGACACCGACCACCGCCCCGACATCAACGCCCGCTACAATGTCGGAGGCTGGCCCACCACATCATTCCTCAACCCCCACGGCGGCTACATCGCCGGCGCAACCTACCTGCCCGCCGACCAGTTCCTCGCCATGCTCGACGAGGTGCGCCGCGCCTACGCCGACCGCAAACCCGAACTCTACGAGCAGGGCAACGACATCCGGCGCCAGCGCCGCGACTACGCCGCCCGCGTTGCTGCGGGACAGGAACCCGACGCCGCCCTCGTGGACGCCATCACCCGCCGCGTCGCCGGTACCTACGATGCCATACACGGCGGCTTCGGCGTAGAGCCCAAGTTCCCGTCCACGCCCATGCTCAGGCTCCTGCTGCATCGCTACCGCACCACGCGCGAGCCCTTCTTCCGCGTGATGCTGGAAAAAAGCCTGGACGCCTTGACCGGCGGCGCTCTGCACGATCAGGTCGACGGCGGCTTCTTCCGTTTCACCGTGTCGGCCGACTGGACCCAGCCACAATACGAAAAGATGGCCGAGGACAACATCGCCCTTGCCAACGTTCTAATGGACGCCGGCATCGTCCTGCAACAACCCGGATACCTGGAAAGCGCCGGCAAAACCGTCGCCTACATCCTCAATACCCTGTACGACTCCCAGGTTCAGGCCGTCCGTGGCAGCCAGGGCGCCCACTCCGACTACTTCGCCGAGCCTGCCGTCGTGCGCGCCGTCGTCCAGCCGCCGCCCGTGGATCCCTGCACCTACACCCACCTGACCGCCCAGGCGTCCTCCATGCTCTTCTCCGCCGCCTGGAAACTCGGCCGGCCCGAACTCACGACCGTCGCCGCTGACATTCTGGACAACTTGGCGGACATCGCCGCATCCGGCCGCCTGCCCCACGTCAATTCCGCGACACGTCCCGAGCCATCCCCCGACGGCGACCTGCTGGTCGACTGGGCGTATCTGCTCCTCGCCCTCCTCGACGGCCACGACGCCGTCCCCGGCGCCAGCGAACGCTACCGCCAGGCCGCAGAACACGCCGCCGCCGTCCTCTCAGAACGCTTCCTGGATGGCCAGCGCGGCGGATTCTTCGACATCGAGGACACGCCCGACCGCCCCGGTTACCTCCAGGTGCGCGAAAAACCCCTCGCCGAAAACGTGGCGGCAGCCCTCGGCATGATGCGCCTCAGCCACATCACCTTCGAGGATCGCTACCTCCACACCGCGCACCACACCCTCAGCGCCTACTGCGACGCCAACCGCGACTACGGCGAACTCGCCGCCGATTATGCCGCCGCCGTGGACCGCTACCTCAACCCCGTTGTCGAAGTGACCGTCGAGGGTCAACCCGGCGCGCCTGACGCCGACGCCATGCTCGCCGCCGCCATGACCCTGGACTCCCCGAACCTCCTCATCAAGCTGTCAACCGTCGAAAACGACGGCATCCCGGCGCAGGCCCACGTCTGTCTCGATACGGTATGCTATCCGCCGGTGTCCGACCCATCCGCGCTGGCCGATGCCGTGGCCGGCGGCGGCATGGTCACGGAAAGCCCCTTCCAGAACGTCCTGGACCTCCTGGGCTGACCCACAAAACAGAGACGCCTCAACCTTTCCCATCATTTCCAATTCTCGGCCATCCCCACTCTCCGTCATCCCCCTACCAGGTCATTCCTGCTTACCCAGGAATCCACACCCCGCCAAAACAACGTGCGCAGACGCGACCAACTCCACTCGGCGCCAAGGAGCTGATACCCTGAAGACCCACGACTGCGGCCAACTGCGCGCCGCCCACGACGGTTCCGCCATCACCCTTTCCGGTTGGGTCAGTCGCCGCCGCGACCACGGCGGGATCATATTCATCGACCTCCGCGACCGCTCCGGTTTCGTGCAGGTCGTCCTCAACCCTGAAAACCTCTCGCCCGACGATTACGAGACCGCCGAACGGCTCCGCTCCGAATGGTGCGTCCAGGTCACCGGCGCCGTCCAGCTTCGCCCGGAGGGTTCTGAGAACCCGGCGTTGCCCACCGGCGAGATCGAGGTGATGACCAACTCCCTCACCGTCCTCAACCAGTCCCAGACTCCCCCGTTCTACATCACCGACGACGTCGACGCCGACGAGAGCCTGCGCCTCCGCTACCGCTATCTGGACCTGCGCCGCCCGGTCATGCAGGAAAATCTTCGTTTGCGGCACCGCGTGGTCAAGTACATCCGCGACTATCTGGACGGACACAACTTCCTCGAGATCGAAACCCCCATCCTCATCAAGAGCACACCGGAGGGCGCGCGCGACTATCTCGTGCCCAGCCGCATGCAGCCGGGCAATTTCTACGCCCTCCCCCAGTCGCCCCAGCAGCTCAAGCAGCTCCTCATGGTCAGCGGCGTCGAGCGTTACTTCCAGATCGCCCGCTGCTTCCGAGACGAGGACCTCCGGGCCGACCGCCAGCCCGAATTCACCCAGCTCGACCTCGAAATGAGTTTCGTCAGCGAGTCCGACGTACTCAACCTCATCGAGGGACTGTACACCGGCCTCGTCCGCGAACTGACACCCCAGTTCAAGGTGAAATCGCCCTTCCCATACCTCACCTATGATGACGCCATGGCTCGCTACGGCAGCGACAAGCCCGACCTGCGCTACGGCCTCGAAATGGCCGACGCCAGCGATCTCGCCGCCGAAACCGAGTTCCGGGTGTTCCACGGCATCCTCGACCGCGGCGGCATCATCAAGGCCATGACCGTCCCGGGTCAGGGCGGTCTCTCCGGCTCCGACATGCGCCGCATGGAGGAAACCGCCAAGGAGTTCGGCGCCGCCGGCATGAGCCACGTCCGCATCACCGGCGACGGCCCCCTGGAATCCCTGGCCGAAGGCGACGCTCTGCTGTCTCCCGGCCTGCGCATGCCTCCCGAATGGGTCATCCGACTGGCCCAGCGCGCCGGCGCCAACCGCGGCGACCTCATCCTCCTCATGGCCGGCCCGCCGAAACTCGCCAACCAGTGGCTGTCCTCCATGCGCTCCTACCTCGCCGACCGCCTGGAACTCGCCGACCCCAACACCCTTGCCTTCGCTTTCGTCACCGATTTCCCCATGTTCGACTGGGACGACGACGCCCAGCGCTGGGACTCAACCCACCACCCCTTCACCGCTCCCGCCCCCGGCTGCGAGGCCATGCTCGACGGCGAAGACCTGTCCGCCATCCCGTCCCGCGCCTACGACCTCGTGTGCAACGGCTCCGAGCTGGCCAGCGGCAGCATCCGCATCCACCGGCGCGAGATGCAGGAAAAGGTATTCGCCATCCTCGGCTACACCCCCGATCAGGTCCAGGAACGGTTCGGCCACATCCTGGAGGCCTTCGATTACGGCGCGCCTCCCCACGGGGGCATCGCCCCGGGCATCGACCGCCTCGTGGCCATCCTCGCCGGCGCCGACTCCCTCCGCGAGGTCATCGCCTTCCCCAAGACCCAGAGCGGCTCCGACCTGCTCTTCGGCGCGCCCTCCCCGGTGGACCAAACCCAGTTGCGCGACCTGTCCATACGCATCACGGAATAACCGTCCCTGCATCGCCGGGGCCTCGTGCTACAATCCGAATGGATCGAGCGCCGGAAGCATGGCATGACCACAACGCCCACCCACTCTGAAGCCCTTGACGCCGCCTACGCGCTCCTCGCCGAGGGTGAGCGTCAGATCGCCGCCGGCCAATATCGGGAAGGCTCCGCCAACGTCTATCAGGCCGCGTACACCGCGCTGCGCGCCGTCGCCAAAACCCGCGGCTGGCCCTGCGAAACTTATGAGGACATATGCAACGCTACTTACCGGCTTGACGGCAAGGAGCCGCCCGCCAGCTTGTCCGAAACAATCAAGCGAGGGTTGGAGTCATCAGCAGATGACCCGCTCCCGGTATTTGGTCTCCTGTTCACCACCGTGTACTGCTTCAATCACCATAGCCGCATGCGGTCCCCGGACGGAACTTTGCCCACTACTTTTTGGGAACCCGATGACTACGCCAAAAGCCTGCCGTTGGTCAAAAAATTTGTAGATCTACTGGCGTCTGAATGTCGCCACGAAACCGCCAATGAATCGTAGCGAACACTTCCAATCGGCTCGCGATTTTCTGAACGCGGTTTCAACACTTCAGACGATGCCACGGCAAAGCCAGGCCATCTCCGAAATGGTTTGGGGCGCAACTGTCGCCGCTATGAGCGCGGCCGATCCGGAACACGGCGTCAGCCATCACTTCGCCCCCAATCAGCAGTGGAGCTTCCGGCAAGCCGCCCAACGAATCGCCGATCCCCACCTTACTGTATCTGATTTGGAAGGGTGTCTGGATAACAATCAGAAAGTGCTCCACACCTATTTTTATCACGGCGACGTTGCAATGATTTTCCTCCAGCAAAGCATAGACTCCGGTCTGGACTATGTGAACAAAATCATCACTTCCGCCGAACGCTCCTTACCCTGAACGTTGCCCCCACCGGAGGAACAACCCATGACCCAGTTCAACTACGACTCCCTGTTCGCCGCCAACGCGCCCATAACCACCCGCGGCGCAAACCGCAACGCCAAGTACGACTTCGCCGTCGCCTACCCCGATCCCGACACCCTGCCTCTCGAGGGCCTCGTTGACGCCCTCCGCATCGCACTGGAGCGCGAGGGCCGCGACCTGGCCTACTATCCGGTATCGGCCGGTTATCCCCCGCTGCGCGAACTGGTCGCCGACAAACTCCGCCGCGACCGCCAGATGGACGTGTCCGCCGAGGACATCATCCTAACCTCCGGCTCCGGCGAAGCCATCAACATGCTCATCCAGGCCCTCACCGACCCCGGCGACGTCCTCCTCACCGAAGAGTACGTGTACCTTGGCACCATGCGCCAGATGCGCCTCTGGAGCGCCCAGGTGGTCGGCGTCAAGTGCGACGATCTCGGCATCATCCCCGAGTCCCTCGATGAAACCATCCGCGCCCAGCACGCCGCCGGCAAGAAGGTCAAGTTCCTCTATTCCATTCCCACCTTCCAGAACCCGCTGGGCTGGACCATGACCCTGGAACGCCGCCAGCGCACCCTGGAAATCTGCCAGAGCCACGGCGTCCCCATCCTCGAGGACGACTGCTACGTTGACCTCCGATTCGAGGGCGAAGACGTGACCTCCATGGCCAGCATGGACGACACCGGCCAGGTCCTCTACGTCGGCTCCATGTCCAAGATCATCGCCCCCGGCGTTCGCATGGGCTACATGGTCGCCCCAGAGGAGGTACGCCAGCGCGCCCTCAGCTTCAAGTCCGGCGGCGTCAACCAGTTCGCCGCGCTCGCCATCGAGCAATACCTCCGCGACCACATGTACGACCACATCGACGAGGAGAACCAGGCCCTCCGCGTCAAGCGCGACGCCATGCTGGCCGCCCTTGGCGAGCACTTCGGCAACCGCGCCTCCTGGACACGCCCCGAGGGCGGCCTCTACCTCTGGCTCACCATGCCCGAGGGCACCGACCTCGCCGGTCTCCAGGAACAGTCATTCCAGGAAGGCGTCGGCTACTACAACGGCTCCATGTTCTCGCCCGAGGGCAACGGTCGCAACATGGCCCGCCTCTGCTTCGGCCATCCCACCGCCCAAACCGTCTCCGAGGGCATCGCCGAACTCGCCAACATCTTCGAGCGCCACGGCATCTTCAACGGCTGACAGCAACACCTCCGACTACCAATGCGCAGGGGCGGGTTTGAAACCCGCCCCCAACTTTTCGGCTGATCTGACGAAACGTCAGTCGTTGTCGCCAGTGACCATCGCCTCCGCCGGCTGGTGCCCGTTGGCGCGGATCGCGAACCGCTCCACCAAGTCGCCGATGCTCTGCCGGAAGCCCGAGTACTCCAGCTCCCCGTAGGGCAGCATGGCCGCGCCGGACCAACCCTGCGAGCGCATCGCGATGCCCTTCTCCTGCGCCAACTGCCGCGTGTAGTCCCACGCCGGGTTGTCGAAGAAGTCCGTCGACGATTCGGAGAACTTGCCCTCCCCGTTGATGCTGAATCCAATGCACGACACCAGCGGCAGGCAGTACATCCCCGTTACGGCCGTGTTGATCGGCACCGGCATCAGCGGCATCACGTGCGATCCGCGCGCGTCCCCGCCGATGAAGTGCGCCTTGGTGTAGGGAGAAATCAACTCCTCCGGCGCGGGGAATATCCCCTGGTTCCGCACCACCGCCACCGGATCGTCCTTGCCTGTGTAGCTGCCGGCGATGTTGTGCAGCCGCGTCGCCGAAATCGCCGCCGCCGTCTGGCCGCTGTACCGCGACGCGATGCTCTCAATGGCGAACCGTTCGTTGTCCCGCAGCAGCACCGTGATCTTGTAGTAGTCCTCGGGCGCGTTCAGCGAGATGATGCTGTCGCCGTCCGTGTTGTCCATGTCGATGATGTTGAATGTGAACCCTTCGCCCAGTCGCGGCAGCATCAGGCCCGCGCAGTACATCGGATCGGCGAACCCCAGGAACATGGGCAGGTTGTACGCGCCCGGCCCGCACTTGTCCGCCGCCAGCACGAAGAACGACTCCGCCGGTCGGATCGGGTTGGTCTTGATGGGATCGTGGTCGAACGTGATCTCCGCCACCGCCGGTCCCGCTCCGCGGATGTTGCCCGACGGCGCATCGACCAGCAGGTCCTGACCCGCTCCGTACAACCCGTATTGCCTGGCGATCTCGGTGGCCTCCAGGAACGAGTTCCATGCGAATTGGTGCACCGCCTCGTCGTTGTCGCCCCTGGTGTGGGTGGTCGTGATGCAGATATCGTCTCCGGTATGACCCACGTATGCGTCAATCAGCAACCCATCCTTGATGGCCTTGTCCGTGGCGGCCCGTACTGCGTCCATCATGCGGTCCGATGGCTTGGTGTGGCCGCCGATCGAACCCACATCGGCTTTCAGTACGGAAATCGTTAGATCCATCAGAAATCTCCCTCTCGTCGCACCGGTTTTTTTGCTGCCGGACACGATGCGTTTCAACACTCTTTCAGCGGATTTTGGTAAACTGTACGATAGCATCGCCAGTTTGTAACTGTCAATTTGCGCGAACCTGGCGCGGCATCGTCCCCGCCGCTGGTTTGCCGCCGTCGGCGCAATCCGGTTATAATGGATTCCGTACCAACGAATCACGGGTAAGTATGGATGTAATTCTACAAATCCTGTCGGTCCTGTTCGTTGTCCTGTGGACTGCGCGGCTGGCCTCAAGGAAACGTCGCAACATGCTTGTTTGGGCCGGCACCGCCGCGCTCCCCGCCATTGCGGTCTACCTGATCGACGGCCTGCCCGACGCTGTCACCATCCTGTGCATGGGTCCCATGGTCGCGCTGGTGTTCATGCCCAGCCGACAGCCCGCCGGGGAGGAAATCTCTGAGGACCCCAACGTCTACTGCCCGCGTTGTCAGCACTCCCACGAGCCTGGTCCCAACTTCTGCACCAACTGCGGATGGGAACTCAGCCGACCCTACGCCACCGACGAACCCGCTGCCGACGCCGCGCCGACCCCCGAAACCGTGGTGGCGTCCACATCGGAGGAGACTGCCGAGCCCGCATCCGCAACAACGGAACAGGCTGCCCCCGCGCCCGGTCCGGAACCGGTCCTTGCCTCCGAGCAAACCACTGTCACCGCCGACGCTCCGGCTGCCACGGCAGCACCTCAAGCCGACCCGGGGCCAGCTTTCACGGCGGTACCCAACAAGATCACCCGCCCGTTGACTGCCTCGGCCATGACCGAAGCCGGCCTGGCCCTGTTCAACCAGGGTCGCGTCCGCGAGGCCGTTGACCAGTTCACCAAGGCCATCGCCCTGGACCCTCGCTACCGCGATGCGTGGGCCAACCGCGCCAAGGCCTACAGCGAGCTCGGACTCAGCGAAAAAGCCGCCGCCGACCAGGCCCAGCTCGAAGCCATCTAACCCGGCCACCGGCGATACACAGCACCGGCGCGTAGTGCGATCTCCCCATTCTCCGGAGATACGCTCACCTCTCCCGCCGCCGCTACCGTTATTCCTGCTTTCGCAGGAATCCACTTTCATCCCCACGACTGCCTTTCCTCCTGCCCGGCACGGCCCTGGCATCAAGTCAGCAGCGCCTGGGACGGCAGCAACGGCGCCCCTTTGCGCCCATCGCCCGGATCCTACACCGCCATGATGTGATAGCCCGCGTCCACCGGCAACACCGTCCCCGTCACCCCCGTAGACAGGTCGCTCGCCAGGAACAGCGCCGTCTTTGCCACCTCGTCCGCAGTGATGTTCCGCTGCAGCGGCGCGCGTTCGGCGTGAGCGCGCTTCATGTCCAGGAACCCGCTGATTCCCCGAGCCGCCAGCGTATCCACCGGCCCCGCCGAGATCGCGTTCACCCGAATGCCGTCCCCGCCGTATTCGTGCGCCAACTGCCTCACCTCGTGCTCCAGCGCGGCCTTCGCCGTCCCCATCACGTTGTAGCCCGGATACACCCGGCTCGACGCATGGAACGTCATGGCGATCACGCTCCCACCGTCGGTCATCAGCGGCGCGGCATGCCTCACCATCGGCAGCAGCGTGAACGCGCTGATCTCCAGCGCCAGCCGGAACCCGTCCCGGCCGGTGTCCGCCAGCCGACCCGACAGGTCCTCCCGATTGGCGAACGCGATGCTGTGCACCAGCACCGACAGGCTCCCCATCTGCGTCTTCACATCGTCAAACACCGCCTCAATCTGCCCGTCCTCGGACGCGTCGCACGGCAGGATCACTGCATCGTCCAACGTGTCCGCCAGTCGCGCCACCCGGTCCTTGAGCCGCTCGTTCTGGTAGGTGAGCGCAATCCGCGCCCCGCTCGCCGCCAGCGTCCTCGCAATCGCCCACGCGATGCTGCGGTCGTTCGCCACTCCAAATATGACCGCATTGCGGCCCGTCAAATCTATCGGATACACCGAGCGCCCCCCGTATTGGAGTCGTCATTCCTTGATTCCATCATTCCGTGGACCTGTAATTCCGTCATTCCTGCGAAAGCAGGAATCCAGACATCCTGAGCTTCAGTCAGCGAGAACGTAATACAGTCTCCCGGATACTACCGTCGCGCCAAAAATGCAGCGAAAACCCATCCCGCTCATCCTGTCCATCCATGAGAACCCGTCACCGAGTGAAGTCCGGCGCAACCTGCTCCAGGAACGCCTGCATCTGCTCCTCCTGCCGGTAGGACGCAAACCTCACCACCACCTGGTCGGCGCCCGCCTCGCTGTAGGCGTGGATGCGCTCTCTCACTCGTTCCGCGCCTCCGAACGGACCCCAACGGTCCCCCCAGATGTTCGCGCCGTAGTACCCCAGGAGCCAGTCCTCCGTCTCCGCCTCGGCCCGGCTCAAGTCCTCGTCCATGTTCACGGTCAGGTACATCACCGACGACATGTCCTCCGGATTCCGGCTGTATTCAGCGCAGTAGCCGTCCACCGTCTCGTTCAACTCCACGAACTCGTCCGGCGTCGCCGATATCGAAATGATTCCGTCGGACAAACGTGCCGCCCGCCGTGCCTGCCGTTCCCGTTGCGCGCCCTGCCCGTCCCCGCGTCCGTGCCAGTGCACCGCCAGGTAAATCGGCACCCCGCGCTCCTGCACCGGAGTCGGCTGCATCACCACGTCCTCTAGCTCAAAATGCCGCCCGGCGAAGCTGAAGGGTTCCTGTTCACCAAGTCCCTTGATAACCTGCAGCATCTCTTCCAGTCGCTGCGCCCGCGTCCGTTGGTTGACCTGAGCGTTCCGCCACTCCGCCTGCTGCATCTCATTGAACGCGCCGCCCACGCCGACGCCCAGCTGCAGCCGCCCGCCCGAAATCAGGTCCACCGTTCCCACCATTTGAGCCAGCAGCACCGGATGCCGCAGCGCCATCAGCATCACCGCCGTCCCCAAGCGGACTCGCTCCGTCCGCGCCGCGATCGCGGCCAGCGTCGTCATCGCCTCCAGCCGCGGCTTGGCCGTCAGGCTGTCTCCCACCCAAACCGAGTCCAGCCCGGCCTCCTCGGCCCACGTCGCCAGCCGCAGCACCGATTCTGCGTCGGTCGGTTGGTCGTCCTCCAGCAGGAGCCCTCGCGTGGGCAGCAGGCAGCCAATTTGTACGTTGTCGGACATTACTCCCCTCTTTCTATATCGAATCGCATGAATTTTTCCGGATTGAACAGTCTTGGCTCACCAACCCCGGTTCACCTTGCGTGCCTGTCCGGCTCGAAATGCCGTCGCACACCGTCATTCCCCAGCTCGTTACACCCTTAAACACACCGCAATTTCTGCGCAAGTCTCGGATGTCCGCCCGAGGCGGGTGCAGGAATCCAGCGAGCCGCAAACGGGTTCCGTCGCAAACATCCGGAGTCGCGCGACCCTCCGTACTCCAGCCGTCGATCCCACGACGCCGGGCGCGGTCTCAACCACGAATCTCCCCTCACAATTCCAGCGGCCTCCGGTTGATATCCCCCGGCCTGCGACCCATCAGCCGCTCCAGCAAGCCCGGCTCCATGACCTCGTATTCATCCAGGTCGGAACCGTCGTCCAGGTCAAACCCCATCCCTCCGCTGTAGTAGAACGCCACCGACACTCCCATGCGCGCCGCCGTTCCCACGTGCTTGCGGAAGCTGTTGCTGCCCAGCTCCGGCCTGAAATAAGGGATCAGGTCGTGCGGCACCAGAATCGCGTTGGTTCCGCCGTCCCGCCTCGCCGGCGACAGCGTGACGTTGTGTTGGTGCTGCGCGCTCCGGATCAGTTGGTGAATGTCTGCCGGCTTGATGAACGGCAGATCCCCAGGCAGGTACAGCGCCGAGACCTCACGCATCCGCGCGCTCTCGAACGCCTTCGTGATGGTGTCGTTCAGGTTCCGCCCCAAATCCTCTACCCACGTCGCGCCCAGCGTTCGGGACATATTCCGTATCCGGTCGTCGCCGCCGATCACCCAGAACGGGTCGACGCCCGCGCCCCGTACCGCCAGCAGCACCCTACGCAGCATGCCCATGGTCAGATCCGCGCGGTCCTGCGGCCCCATCACCCGTTCCAGCCTCGTCTTGCACTGGGACAGCGGTTTCATCGGCACTATCGGAAGCACCGGCGGGTTCAATTCGTTTCCCAATTCCGTCAACATCCTGCTTGCTCCGCCATTAACTGACGTCCATTAACCAACATCATTCTCACACCAATTCATCATTCGCATCATCCATTCGTCATTCCAGCATTATTCTCATCATTCCCGACCTACCACCGTCATTCCCGAGCCATTACCGTCATTGCCGAGCCATTACCGTCATTCCGACATCATTCTCGTCATTCCGGCGAAAGCCGGAATCCACTTCATCCCAAATCGTCATACAGATCGTGCCAGTCAGGACTGAACGCGGAAATCATTTCCAGCTTCCAGGCTCTGTTCCATTCCTTGACTCTCCCTTTCCCGCGTGATGGCCTCTGACATCGTATCGTGTGTTTCGTACCAAACCATCGTAAGAGTACCGTACCGCTTCGTGAATCCCTCAGCCAAGTCGTTCTTATGTTGACATACTCGCTGGACCAGGTTTGACGTTACGCCGGTGTACAGGGTCCCGTTGGGCTTGTTGGTCATAACGTACACGCACGGTTGTTTCATCAGTCGTACCTCATGGATTCCGGCTTTCGCCGGAATGACGATTGAACGTCAAAATCCAACGCGCCAACGCCACTTTGTCGTCGTCCGTCTGCATTATTGTATCCGTAACCGCCGGACTGATGCCCACCGACGATATCGCATCGGCCAGCCCCGCGTCCTGCGTGTCCACCACCAGCACGTCGCACAGCCCCCGGTACTCTCGCGCCACTCCCACCGCCGACACTTCGGCCCCCAGTTCGCCCATGATCTTCCCGGCCGGCCCGCGCACCGCGTCGCCGCCCACTATCGGACTCACCGCAATCCGGCAGCCTTCATAACCCTCAATAGCGTCCCGAACCCCCGGAATCGCCAGGATCGGCGCAACGCTCAGGTGCGGATTCGACGGGCAGAACACGATAACATCCGCCGAACCCAGCACCTCCGCAAACCCCGGCGACGGCTCTGCATCCTCGGCCCCCGCGTATCGTATCGAGCGTACCGTTGGAACGGCCCGGTTCTTGACGAAATACTCCTGCATCGACAGCGTGCCGGCGTCCGTCTCCAGAACCGTCCGCACCGGCTGGTCGCTCATCGGCACTATGGGATGCTCAATGCCCAGCCGTCCCGTCAACTCCGCCGTAACTTCCGACAGCGTCATCCCGCGCCGCAGCAACTCCGTCCGCCGGATGTGCATCGCGAAATCCCGGTCGCCCAGGTTGAACCACGTATCCGAGCCCAGTCGTTGCAGCGTCGCCAGCGTCTCAAAAGAATCGCCGGCCACGCCCCATCCCGTCTCCGGGTTGTACCAGCCCGACAGCGTGTAGGTCATGGTGTCCAGGTCCGGCGATACGTGCAGCCCGTGGAAAATCTCGTCGTCCCCGGTATTCACCACGATCGTCAGCCGCTCCGGCGGCAAAATCCTCGCCAGACCCAGCGCCAACTTGGCCCCGCCGACGCCGCCGGCCAGCGCCAACACATGACCCCCCGCTCGTGCGCTCATCGCCTAGCTTGAACTTTCCGCCGTCGCGGCCCGCTCACGTTCGTGCCGGGGATGCTCGAACCGGTACGAATCCATCTGCACCAGTTGGTTGTACGACCCGAAGATCTCCTCCACGTTGTCGCCCACCAGGTCCAGGGGATCCAGCACCTCGTCGGTCTCGCCGTAAATCCGCCGTATCCCGTAGGTCGTGTACCGCTCGGCCGGCGTCCGGCCCGCCTCGCGGATCATCCCCCGGAACTCGCCCGGACGCATCAGCTGCCCGTGCATCGCCCCGGCTGATGTCGAGATGCTCTCGTTGATCAGCGTACCGCCCAGGTCGTTCACGCCCGCCGTCAGCAGCAACTGCGACATCCGGCTGCCTTCCTTCACCCACGACGCCTGGATGTTGGGGATCCAGTTGTTCAGCATGATCCGCGCAATCGCGTGCACCTTGATCACGTCCATGCCCGTCGGTCCCGAGCGCACTCCCTCCACCGTCTGCTTGAAGTACATCGGCGCTTCCGACGCCACGAAACTCAGCGGCACGAACTCGGTGAACCCGCCAGTGCTCTGCTGGATGTCCCGCAACAGCGCGATGTGCCGCACGATCTGCGCGTTGCTCTCCCGGTGCCCAAACATCACCGTCGACGTCGTCGGTATCCCCAGGTCGTGCGCGTTGGTGATCACCTCGATCCACTGGTCAACGGTGATCCGGCCCGGCGAGATGATGTCCCGCAGTTCCTGGTCCAGCACCTCCGCCGACGTTCCCGGCAGGCTGCCAACTCCGGCGTCCTTCAACCCCTGCAGATATTCGCGGATGCTGCACCGCGATCGTATCGACCCGTACAGCACCTCCTCCGGCGAGAAGCCGTGGATGTGCATGTCCGGCAGCTCTTCCTTGATCGCCTCGCACAGCCGGATGTACAGGTCGCCCTCCATCTGCGGCGGCAGCCCCGCCTGGATGCAGACCTCCGTCGCCCCGTAGTCCTGCGCTTCCTTGGCCCGCCGGATGATCTCGCTCACCGGCAGGAAGTAGCCCTCCTCCTCCCGGAAATCGCGGCTGAACGCGCAGAACCCGCACCGCTTGATGCACACGTTGGTGAAGTTCACGTTCCGGTTCACCACGTAGGTCACCAGGTCCCCGACGACTCTCCGACGCAGCTCGTCGGCCACCATCGTCATGGCGGTGAACTCGGCGCCCGATGTCCCGAACAGCAACTCGCCGTCCTCGATGGTGATGTCCTCCCCGGCCAACGCCCGGTTCAGCACGTCGGCAACATCGGCTTGCAATCCTGAAATCAGCGCGGACAGCGTGGCCGGTGCATCTTTATCATTCGTTCCGGGCATAGCGTTGCATTCCCCCTTTCACGTATCCGTCTGCGTCCGTCAAGCGGAGCAGTTTCTCTTTCATCATCGGTGGCAACGGCCACTCGGACCCGTTGGCAAAATACTCCGGATACACCGGCAGCCTGGGCCGCAGTTCATACCCGGCCGCCTCCGTGCGCCGCTGCAACTCTGGCAACTGCGGCCACGGAGCCTCCGGATTCACATAGTCAATCGTCAGCGGCGACACTCCAC
>JAJDXU010000295.1 GCA_022823105.1 Dehalococcoidia bacterium | reverse complement strand
CGGCCCGGATGCGGGACGCTGATCTGAGGGCCGCGCTCTCGTCCGCCCATTACGTTGCCAGCATCTCGCGGGACGTGACCGACGAGGCGCGGCGACGCCTGGATGTTGAGCCCACCGACCTGCAGCCATTGACGGCCCTGCGCATGTACCTGGAAAACCAGGGCGTCAGCCCAGACCGCCAGCGCGTCCTGCTCGAACGCGCCGAGGAGTTGCTGGCGTCGGTGGAGGCGGACGGATAGGCAGCGTTTCTCCAAAGTCGCAGGACCCAACCATTCCGTTCCTCCTGAGCCTGTCGAAGTGCGGTCCCGATGGTTCGACAGGCTCCCGCCAGAGGCGGACGTGCCGCATCATGAGCGGGACGTGGCTCACCATGAGCGGGACGTTGGGCGACTTTGGAAAAGCCCTGACGGATAGGAAAGCCTTTTGGATTCGCGCGTTGCCCGGCGTATAATACGGACGCCACCCATCCAGCGAGGCGTGCCATGACCACCAAGCCAGTTGCGTCGCCGTCCTCATCGGGGACTCCCGCCGGCCAATTCCCGGAGTTTCCGCCCAGGGACGATATGCAGAACGCGCTCCACTTGGACGACCAAGGCCACCAACCGGCGTTGCGCCGGCATTTGGGCAATCCAGACACCACCGTGGTCATCGGCGAGGTTCCCATCGGCTGGAACATCCACACCCGCCGCGAGGTGATACGGGTTCCCGACCTGTTGATTGCCTTCAACGTTGACCGGGCGTTGGTGGTTGCCGAGATGGGCTATTCCATCGACGAGCACGGCAAGGCGCCCGATTTTGCGCTGGAGCTGGCGTCGCCGAATACCGCGCGCAACGACGAAAGGAGCAAGCGGATTGACTACGCCAACTTTGGGGTGCGGGAATACTGGCGGTTCGACGCGTCGGGCGGTCAGTGGTACCAACAGCCGTTGGCGGGGGACGTGCTGGTTGGCACAGAGTACCAGCCGGTTGAGATTCACCGCACGGACGACAACCGCCACTGGGGACACAGCGAGGTTTTGAACCTGGAGGTGTGCTGGGAGCATGGCGAAATGCGTTTTTACGATCCGGTGGCCGGTCGGTATCTGCTGACCTTTGACGAAACCGACGACGCCTTGCGCGACGCAGACCAGGCCCTCCGCGACGCAGAAGAGCGCATCCGGCAGCTGGAAGCGGAAAACCGGCGCTTGCGGAACCCGTAACCGCAGCTTCCCTCGCCTATGAGGCACTCCAGTCCCGCCGGAACCATAACCGCAGTCCCGGGCATCTCAGCCGGCCACTGGACCGATACCGAGTCCGCCACAGGTTGCACGGTCATCCTGTGCGGGGACAGCGCCGTGGGCGGAGTCGCGGTGCGGGGCGGGTCGCCCGGCACCCACGAGACCGACCTGCTGGATCCCATGCGTCGCGTTGATCGCGTCCACGCCATCCTGCTCTCCGGGGGCAGCGCATTCGGGTTGGCCGCCGCCGCAGGAGTGCAGCGATGGCTGGAGGAGCGAGGCATCGGATTTGAAACGCCCCACGGATGCGTGCCCATCGTCCCCGGGGCCATCCTGTACGACCTGGGCGTGGGGAGGGCCGACGTGCGTCCCGACGCGACGGCGGGGTACGCGGCCTGCGTAGGGGCGAATGATTATTCGCCCCTACCTAGTGGCTCGGTGGGCGCGGGAACGGGGGCGACAGTCGCCAAGGCGTTGGGGCAGGCTGGCGCCGTGAAGGGCGGCATTGGATCCTCGGTATGCGTGCTGCCCAACGGTGTCTCGGTGGCCGCGGCCATAGCCGTGAACGCGTGGGGAGGCATCCACGACCACCGGGACGGCGGCCTGATCGCCGGCCCTCGCCGCGATGACGGGACGATGGCCGATCCGATGGAGATCATACTGAGCGGCGAATACCCGCCCCGGGAAACTACGATGACCAACACCACCATCGGCGTGGTTGCCACCGACGCCGCGCTGGACAAGGCGCAGGCGAACTTTGTGGCGTCGTCGGCCCACGACGGACTGGCTCTGACAATTCGCCCGTGCCATACGATGGGCGACGGGGACACGCTGTTCTGCGTGGCGACGGGCCTGAACCCGGCGCCCGTCAACATGACCGCCATCGTTGCGGCGGCGACGCACGTGGTGGCGCTGGCGGTGATCGACGCGGTGCGGACGGCGACCGGGCTGGCGGACGTTCCGGCGGTAAAGGAGTTGAACCATGGCATCGCCTGATAACGTCCGCATCGGGTTTGTGGGGGCGGGCACGCTGGGGCGCGGGTTGGCGTTGGCGCTGGACGGCGTGGGTTGCGACGTGGTCGCCGTGTCCAGCCGCACCAGGGCCAGCGCGGACTGGGTCGCGGAGCGGATCGACGGGTGCGTCGCACTGGACGCGGCGCAAGAGGTCTCCGACGGGTGCGATTTGGTGTTCATCACCACGCCGGACGGGGCGATCGCGGAGGTGGCGGCTGAGGTGAGTTGGCGCACCGGCCAGGGTGTCGCCCATTGCTGCGGGGCATCGTCCATCGAGATTTTGAAAACGGCGGCCGACGCGGGCGCGTCCGTGGGCGCGATGCACCCGTTCCAGACCTTTGCGGCGCTGAGCGAACCCATCGAGGCGGCCCGCAGGCTGTCGGGTGTTACGTTCGCGGTTTCCGCGACCGGTTGGCTGGCGGATTACCTGCCGTTCCTGGCCGAACGACTGGAGGGGCGGGCGTTGAGCATCCCCGACGAACTGCGCCCCCTGTACCACGCCAGCGCAGTGCTGGCCTGCGGGTACGTGGGCACGCTGCTGGACGCGGCCGTGGGCCTGTGGACGCGCATGGGGTTCACCGAGGAGGACGGAGTGCGCGCCGTGGCGCCGCTGTCCCGCGCCACCATCGAGGCCATCGCCGCCGCCGGGCCCGTTCGCGCGGTGACCGGGCCGGCGGTTCGGGGTGATGCGGC
>JAJDXU010000413.1 GCA_022823105.1 Dehalococcoidia bacterium | reverse complement strand
CCCGCATCCCAGTTTGAAGCCGCAAGCGTTTCTTCGACAATTGGTCCGGGGCGTTCTGCCGCTAGGCGAGGGAACCGTGCTCGATACCTTCGCGGGCGCGGGGTCAACTTTGGCGGCAGGCAACGCTGTGGGCTACGACAGCATCGGAATAGAGCGGGACAGGGACTATTTTCAGATGGCCGTAGACTCAATTCCCGCGCTTACGTCTTACGCTACCAACGGCCCCACTAAGCCTTGTAGACCCAACTCTCACGCAGCTTCCTGATTCCATCGGCGTGGAGCGTCGCGGTTCTCGTCCCGAGTTCTCCCCGCGGGTTTCTGCGAAAGTCGTCCAGTGTCACCTCGCCAAGATACACCTCGGTGAATGTCATCGGACGCCGGTTTACGGCAGGTTCCGATTTGGTGTCAACCCTGTAAACAAACACGCACATCCACTGATTTCGCGCGCCATGGGTATCGACGGCACCACCTTTTTTTCGCGTCGTCTTGATTTCCACCCCTTGTTCACCCGCCTTGACCGAGTTATTGGCGTAGACGCCCTGAACCACTAGATCCGGATGGCCGTTGAAGTAGTTGTTTTCCACCAAGACCCGGGAATGCGTAGCCAAGCTGGACGTGAGCATATCGGACAAGACCCCCGACATGATCGCAGGTCTCAGCATGTCGTCCAATCGCTGCAGACCTTTCGCAATGAGATGTTCGTTTACGTCATGGAAAAAGTCGTAGACATCCTGCAATGCTGAACGAAAGTCGTCCTTCCTGAGTTGGTACGGGAGTTCGATTTCCGGATTGAAGTTCGTCGGATTGACTGTGTTTCTTACTATTGGCACTACGCGTATGCCCCGGTGCGGATAAAGCGCAATCGCTGCCGCACGCCCTGAAAGCCTCCAAATTCGAAAGTTGGTCGTTTCCCCTTCACTCCACCGGCTGCGGCGGCAGCGAGCGCAGGTACACCACCAGCGCGTCCAGGTCCTCGTCGGTCATGTTGCGGTAGTACTGGAATGCCATGCTCTCCAGAATTTGACGTCCGTCCGGGCGGATGCCGTCGGTGATGGCGAGTTTGACTTCCTCGTCCGTCCATTCGCCGATACCGAGCGTCGGATGCGATGTCACGTTGGCGGAAATCACCGTGTAACCGAGCCCGAAGAGGTTTGGATAGGTGTTGCCGCCCAGTCCCAGGCGGCTGAAATCGTGCGCGCCTTCAACAATGGGCGTATGGCACTCGGTGCAATGCCCCAGCGCGACGGCCACATAGGTACCGTAGGCCAGGGGATCATCTGGGGAAACATCGGGTACCGATTCGACAGGAGGCCCCCAATCGGGCGGTAAGGGAACCCGGTACTCGCTCTTCGGCACCACCCGGTTCACTGGCTCCGCGTTACGCAGGTAGGCGACGATCGCGCGCACGTCCGTATCGGAAATATCGCGGTACCAGGGTGTGGGCATCGGCGGTCCGATGATGGTCCCATCCGGCCGGAACCCCTCGCGAATCGCCCGAATGATCTCTTCGTCGCTCCAGGTGCCGATGCCTGTCGCCTCATCCATCGTGATGTTGGGCGCATACGCCTTGAACGCGGGCTCCTCGATGACAAACGCACCGCCCAGGTGCAGGTTGTCGATGGGCGTGCCGTCGGACCTCTTGGGCGTGTGGCAGTTGCCGCAGGCGCCGATGCTCTCCATGAGGTAGGTGCCGCGCGCGAGCAATTCGTCGGGTTCCTGGGCGAATGCCAGGGGACCGCAAGCCAGAATCGTGAGGCCGGCTGCGACGGATCCCGCCCGGGCGGCGACTCTTCCAACCAATCCAGTCTCCATCAGGGTCTCCATGCTCCTCGGGCGATCACCTCGGCGACAACATGAAGTCCATCAGCTCTTCCTCGAGCAACCGGTCGCGGGTGCCGACCGCGGACACGTAGGAAATGTGCCCGTGCCCCGGCATCTGCCGCAGCCGCGGCTGCGCGCCGAAGTCCTCGATGAGCCGGGTCAATAGTTGCGCGGTTGAGCGGTGGAAGCCACGCGGATCAAATTCCGCCACGGTAATCAGCACCGGTATCGAGCCCGTTTCGATATTGTCCAGAACGCGCATGTCCGCCAGCGTCCGACCGTCCACGTCATAGTAGGCGGAACCGACCGCGTCCGGCGCACCGGGCAACTGCAGCGCCGGCGAAGCGAGAATGGCGCCGGCCACGCGATCGCCCTGCGTTGACGACAGGCTCGGCCGAAACACGTAATTGGCCACATGGTTGCCGCCGGCGGAATGGCCATAGACGTAGAGCCGGGCAGGGTTTCCCCGATAGTCGCCGATATGGGCATGAATCCATTCCACCGCCGCGTCCACGGCTTCGGCGCCGCTGGGCCAGGTGTGCTCCGGCGCCAGGGGATAGGTCATGTTCACCGCGACGAATCCCAGCCCGGCGAAGTGTGTCGCCACGTGCGCCAGGTTGTTCAGGTCGCCGCGCGAGAAGCCGCCGCCGTGCACCAGCAGGATGATGGGCGCCCCCACGCCCGGCGAATTGCGGTTGTTGCCCTCGTAGACCCTGAGCCGGTGCCCCTCTTCCGGGCCGTAGGCGATTTCGTCCGATACCGTGACGTCGGCCGCCCCGAAGGCACGCGGAGCGTCGGCGTAGATGGCCGCGGTCGCCGCGGGATCGACGGCGGGACCGATTTCGCGATTGGCTTCGCGAGCCGCCGTGGTCATGCCGCTGCGCAGGCTGTTGGCGTTGTAGGTCGGCATCTCGTCGGTTTCCGACCAGCGCCAGCGCTGCCGATAGGATGCGTTGGCCGTGCACCGTTCAAGGGTTATGGCCCTGGACGAATAGGGCGGCACGGTGCCGATGGACGTATTGACGAAGACCCGTTCGGCCGCCAGCGTGAGGCACTGCCTGGAATCCGCCGCGGGGGTGACACGGCCATCGGCATGGACCTCCCACGGGTGGGCATCGCCACAGTCGATGGAATTGACGACCGCGTTGCCGGCCTCCATTGAGGCGGCGGAAAGGCAGCGGTCGTAGTTGACCAGCCGGAGCTTGCCGTCCGCGTGCTCGAAGATCTCATCGACATCGAATCCGGGCAGACTGTACTTGCAGGTATGAGTGGTGATCGGCGCGTCGATCTGCATTCGGGCCCCGAAGCCGGGGATGTCCAGGCAGTAGCCGCGCGGGTCCTCAAGCTCGTAAAAGGAGCGCAGGAACATCGACTGGGAAAACGCCTGGAGTGGCATGCCCAAAAGCACGGCGGTCAAGGTCACGATTACAACGCGAATTTTCATTCTTCAATCTCCACGAAAAGCTGGTTCCTGGTGGGTCGGCCGCCACACTAGCCCTCATCGCACTCGTACGGCTCGATTCGAACATCGGGAAGCCACACCCAGGACTTGTCCATGACCACCGGTTCGGAAAAGGTGGCCGGATCGATTACGGTGATCTCGTAGGCGAGTCTGCTGGCGTTTTCGCCGGGCGTGAATCTCTCGATAATCTCAACTTCATCGCTGAGGGGAATGCCGTTGGTGGTGAAGTACCCATAGTCGATCGCCGTGGTCTCCACCACCAGTGTGTCGCCCTCCCAACGGCCGGTGGAGTGTCCGAGAATCGACGGCTCCGGATTCTCTACCTGCGATTCCATGTAAATCATGCGGCGCAGGTCGTACTCCTCGAGTCTGAGCACGATGGTGTCGCCCT
>JAJDXU010000351.1 GCA_022823105.1 Dehalococcoidia bacterium | reverse complement strand
CTCCGTGGCTGACGTTACGAATGGTGTACCTTTCAATGTATGATTAGCGGCCGAATTTGTCAATCGGGCTGAGTATCGCGAGCAAACCCGGGGCAGGATTTGACGAAAACGTCGAAGGGAAGGGTTATGGACGATGCGATTAAAAGGGTATCGGGCCCAGACTGGACCTTTGGCTTGTCGCCCGATGCTCCCAAAACCTTGGGGCGACGGTAGACACTGGTCTGGGCCCGACTGACGGGCTAAATGCCGTTTTTAAGAAAAGCGATGACGCTAAGAGGCGCTCACCCCGTCGTGTCCAGACTGGTGCCTACCATCGCCCCAGCATGTTAAACTAGCTTCCATTCGCAATCACCTCCTTTCTTCAAGTTTCCGCACAGCGGTTGAAGCAAATTTACATCGCAGGGGATTTACTTGTCAAGCGGTTCAGAAACGGAATCTCAAGCCCATGCGTCGAGCGGTAAATCATACCGCGCGGTGTTCATGGGTACGCCGTCGTTCGCCGTGCCGGCGCTGGATGCGCTGCGGGAGTGCGCAGGTGTGGAGCTGGTGGCGGTTTACACACCGCCGGACCGCAAGAGGGGCAGGGGCCAGACGGTGGAGCCGTCGCCGGTCAAGGTTAGGGCGCAGGAACTGGGTATCCCGGTGGAGCAGCCCGGAAGTTTCCGCAACGCGGAGGCGGTGGCGGGCCTGGAATCGCACCGGCCGGACGTTATCGTGGTGGCGGCTTACGGGAGGCTGCTGCCCCCGGAGGTTCTGTCGATTCCGCGGTATGGATGCCTGAACCTGCATCCATCGCTGCTTCCGAAGTACCGGGGCCCGGCGCCGGTGGCGGGGGCGATCCTGGCCGGCGATACGGTTACGGGAGTGTCGCTGATGCTGCTGGACGAGGGGATGGATACCGGGCCGATCATAGCGCAACGCGAGCGGGCGATCGACGCCTGGGACGACGCGGCGGGGTTGACTGAGAGGTTGTTCGCAGACGGGGCCGAGTTGCTGGTTGACTCGCTGCCCAGTTGGACCGGGGGGAGTATCACGGCAATCGATCAGGACGGGGATCTGGCGACGTACACAGGCAAGCTGGAACGGGCCGACGGGTTGGCAGACTGGGGATTGAGCGCGGAGGTACTGGCGCGGCGACAACGGGCCTATGCGCCCTGGCCGGGTTTGTACACGATGTGGGGCGGGAAGGAACTGAAGCTGCTGGAGGTTGCGCCGTTGTCCGGATTGGACGCGGGTCCCGGGACGGTGACTGCGGCGCCGGATGCGGACATTGCCGTGGGGACGGGCGACGGATTGTTGGCGGTGCGGCGTCTGCAGCTGGCGGGTCGGAGGGCGTCGACGGCGGGGGAGTTCTTGCGCGGATACCCGGAATTCATGGGCTCGCGTTTGGGCTGAGTGCTAGGGGAGGGAGTCGGCCGCGCTGGGTCAGCGGCCAACGCCCTGGTGGAATTTCCTGGTGCCGCAGCGGACGCAGTAGCCGATGGTGGCCGGCATGCCGTTGCGCATGGTGATGATCTCGGGATCGCGGGTAGGGGTGTTGGCGTTGCAGCGTGCGCAGTAGATGATGGGTTCCCGGGGTTCTCTGGGTTCCCGTGGGCTTGGCGGCATGATTGCTTTCTCCCTTATGCGGGGCGTTCAACCGCCTCTGAAACGCGCGTGCGATGGTTGGCACGCGATGCCCGCCGGCCCGGGCGAATCCCGAGCGATCGGGTGTTTCGTCGACGGCGCTTCTCATTGGAAGCTTGCGTTTCCACCAGCTTTGCCCGTGCTATATGCACACGGTGGGCGCATTGGGCTGGCATATATTGATACGCGCAGTGTAACAGGTTGGTTTGCGTTTGTTTCGGGCGGGCCGGCGGGCTCGTCGGTGATTCAGCAAGTGTTGGTGTAGAATGCCGGGAACTCTGCCGGAGAGGAACGGCGAATTGCGACGGAGGGAACCATGGCTTTCGCGGGAGTGCCCACAGAGGCGCAAGTGCTGGAGTGGTACCGGAACGAGAACAACTGGGGACGATGGGGTCAGCAGGACCAACTGGGCGCGCTGAACCTGATCACCCAGGACAAGAGGACGCAGGCGGCGGCGCTGGTGCAGACCGGGGAGACGGTGAGCTGCGCGCGACCCATCACCACCGACATGGCGCCCGACATCAGCCACCAGGTGCAGCGGTTCATGGTGGACAGCGGCGAGGGCCGGAACACTGACCCGCTGGAGAGGCGCAACTCGCGTCGGGGCGCGGCGGAGTTCATCGGGATGGTGTTTCACGGGCAGACCATCACGCACATCGACGCGCTGTCGCACTATTCGTACGACGGGTTCATGTACAACGGCGTGCCGGCGGCGGTGGTGACGTCGCGTGAGGGGGCGCAGAGCCACGCCATAGACCTGACGGCGCAGGGGCTGGTGAGCCGTGGCGTGCTGCTGGACATCGCCAAGATCCGCGGGGTGGACTGGCTTCCGCCGGACGCGCCGGTGATGCCGGAGGATCTGGACGCTGCGGAGGCCGATCACGGCGTCACCGTGGAGTCCGGCGACATCCTGCTGGTGCGGACGGGGAACTACCGGAGGCGGCTGGTGGAGGGGCCGTTGCCGCCGACGGAGCCGAGCGTGGCGTGCCACGTGGCGTGTGCGCCGTGGTTCAAGGACCGGGGGATCGCGATGCTGGGAACGGACACCTCGAACGACATCCGGCCCAACGAGTACCCGAACATCGTGTCGCCGCTGCACATCTCGTGCCTGGTTTACCTGGGGGTGTGGCTGATCGACAACGCCAATCTGGAGGAAGTGGCGGAGGTTGCGGCGCGGCACAACCGCTACGAGTTCATGCTGTCGATAGGGGCGCTGAGGCTGAGGAACGTTACGGGGAGCCCGGTGAACCCGATAGCGATTTTCTGAGGGAACGGCAGTCGCGTACCTATGGGTACAAGTCGGCCTCGGTGGTTCCTGTAACTTGATACACGCGGGCGATGATTGCGTCTTTGACGCGCTCGATCTGCTCGAACAACTCCTGTGGCGGAACAGTAATAGGGGCTGGGGAGGAGTAACGCCCTCCACCGGAAAAGTTTTCCAGCCAATCCAGACTACGGGGTATGAAGAGGCCGTGCTGTTCGCTGTGGCGTTCGAGCAGGGCCTCCAATTCTCGCAAGTTGTGAGTGCGCGGGTAGGCAATCTCCAAGGTTGACAGCAGCGCTTTGTAGCAGTGCTCCAAAGTTTCCTGCGCGTGTCGGCCCATGTATTTTTCGGCTCCGTCGTCTAAATCATGACGCATCGACCTGAATGAATCGGGAGCATCTCGCAAGCGCTCGCTTATGTCAGGCCAATTGTCGGGGTAGCCGTCGTCAAAGTCATCTGAGTTGATGGCGTCGTGGGGGATGCGAGTCATTGGGATGCCGTCTCGGGTAATGTCGTAGGCCACATGGTTAACGGCGCAGCGGCCACGACGAAAACGAGGGTGGTCCAGATGCAAGATGTCCACCGTTACCGTGTGGCCGTATTCTTTTTCAGCCAAGGCGTTAGCAGCGCGGCAGGTCGCGGCCATGGCGTCCGGGTTACTGGCGTTGCCATCAGGTTGCAGCACCATCAAGTCGATGTCGGAGAGGCGGTTGTGGTCGCCCCGCGCGCGGGAGCCGAACAGGACGATGACGGTATCCTCCGGAACAGAGTCCTGAACCGCCCGGGCAACGGCAACGGCTTTGGGGTCGGCTTTTCGTTGGATCATGACGGCATTCGGGTCAAAGCCCGGTCGGGCGTTCAGAAGTTGGGGCGGTCGTTGCTGTCGGGGATTTCGTAGTTTGGCTGGTCGTTGCGGGTCGGCATGTCGATGCCTGAGGTGTCGACGTCATCGAACCTGGGACGGACGTTCATGGCGCGCAGGCGGCGGCAGCGTTCCTCGATGGGAGGGTGGGTTGAGAACAGGCGGGCCATGGACTTGCCGCTGAGGGGATTGACGATGAAGAGGTGGGAGGCGGCCTCGTTGACCTTCATGGGGCGGATTTCGGAGCCGAGTTCGAGTTTTTCCAGGGCGCGGGCGAGGGCCTCGGGGTTGCCGCAGTTGTGTGCGCCGGTCTGGTCGGCCTGAAACTCGCGGGCGCGTGAGATGGCGAGGCGTATGATGGTGGCGGCGATGGGCATGATGATGGCGATGATGAGCAGGGAAATCATGTTTCCGCCACCGCCTCCTTCTTCATCGTCGCTGTGGCCGCAGAAGCTGCCGAAGATGGCGGCGAACTGGGCCATGAAGGCGAGCATGGAGATTGCGCCGGCGATGGTGGCGACGGTGGCCATGATGAGGGTGTCGCGGTTGCCGACGTGAGCCATCTCGTGGGCCATGACGCCGGCGAGTTCGTCGCGCGTGAGGATGCGGCGGATGCCGGTGGTGGCGGCGACGGCGGCGTTCTGGGGGTTGCGTCCGGTGGCGAAGGCGTTGGGAGAGTCGGAATCGATCTCGTACACCCGTGGCATGGGCATGTTGGCGAGGCGGGCCTGTTCCTCGACGAGGTCGTAGAACTGGGGGTCGTCCTCGCGGGTGATCTCCTTGGCGTGAGCCATGCTGAGGGCGATCTTGTCGCTGAACCAATAGGCGCCGAAGTTCATCGCCAGGGCGAACACAAGGGCGATGACAAGGCCGGCCTGACCGCCAATGGCGGCGCCGATGAGCAACAGCATGCCCGTCAAGACCATCAGCAGGAAGAAGGTTTTGAGAGTGTTCATGGCGTCCTCGTGATCTGCGAGCAATGTGTGGGTGGCACTAACTGAATTGTACCAAAGGATGTATTGGTGCTGATGCACAGGGCGGCAGGGCAATCGGTTTCAGGATGTAGACGCCCGCCACTCCGGTGTCGGACGGAGTGCAGAGGCCACCGAATGAAGACAGCGAGCGCGAAAATGCCGATTTCAGGCACTGGATACCGGCGCGCCGTAGGCGCATCTCCGACTTTCGCCGGTATGACGGTAGGCGGAAGAGCCGTATACAGGGGTCAACAATTGAAATGCGATTGCCCTGCCCAGGGCAAGCGGTTTCAGGATGTAGACGCCCGCCACTCCGGTGTCGGACGGAGTCCAGACTCACGCGTACCCGCTTTGCAATTGCGTGGTGAGGGGACGGAAATATCGATTTCCCGCTCATTTCCTCTCATTCCCGCTAATTCCAGTAGGGCATTGGGTAGGTGATGGGGCTGAATGGGGGCCGATGGCAGGGTTTTGGCGGCGGTTTGAGGAGTATTGGCGGTCAGGTGGGCCAGTTTGGGGGAGGTTCGCGTGTTGGGACGTGGGCATTGGGACGGCTCTCACGGGCCTGGGTCGCGGGTTGGATATCGGCGTGCTGGTTAATATGGTACCGGATGAGGTGGGGGTTAGAGCAAGGTGGAAGTGTCGCCGGGGGCCGGTGGTGTCTGAACTGGGGGTTTTGGGGGAATTGGGTGATTATGGGGTGCGATGGTGGTTTTTGGGCCACCAACGGCAGGTGAATCACAAAAAGTTGGGCGTTTTGGCACGGATATTTCTGTCTGTGCTACCTGCATTGGGGCGGCGAGGGCGCTCGGAGTGACAGGTTGCGCAAGGTGGGTACGGGTGAGGGAGTCCAGAATCTGTCGAATAAAGACAACGACCGCGAAACTACCGATTGCAGGCACTGGATACCGGCGTCCGCCCATGGCGGACATCTCCGACTTTCGCCGGCGTGACGGTGGGCGGAAGAGCCTTATCCAGGAGCCAACAATCGAAATGCGATTGCCCGGGCCGAAGGCATGAGGGCAGCGTCCGCGGAGGGTAGAGCGGGTATAATTCATGCGATTTCCGAACGAGAGGCGACAACAAATGCGTATTACCAACGTGGAGGCGGACATTGTCCGGATCCCTCTGAGTACCAGGTTCAGCGGCAGCGTTTACCAGATTGAATCGCGCTGCACCGTCGTGGTGCGGGTGCACACCGACGAGGGGTTGGTGAGCGAGATTTACTCGGGGGACGAACGGACGGGGTACCAGTTGCTGAAAGACCTGGTGGTGGGGCCGATGGCGGAGGCGGTGAAGGGGGAGGACCCGATGGCAATTGAGCGGTGCTGGCAGAAGATGTTCGCGCTGACGCCGCACATTGGGAACAAGGCCATCGCGATGCGGGCGATTGCGGCCATCGACATCGCGCTGTGGGACATCGCGGGCAAGGCGCTGGGCGTGCCGGTGCGCACGATGCTGGGCGGGTACGCCGACCGGTCGCCGGTGGTGCGGTTTGCGTACTACGTGCAGGGTCGGGACACGGCGTTCATGGTGGA
This sequence comes from Dehalococcoidia bacterium, assembly GCA_022823105.1. GTDB lineage: Bacteria > Chloroflexota > Dehalococcoidia > Lucifugimonadales > UBA3495 > Bin87. Next base: position 4,075 of record JAJDXU010000351.1, on the reverse strand, counting down.
GGACCTGGTGCACCAGCGGGAACGGGGCATCGGCGGCGTGAAGCTGAAGGTTGGCGGCGTCGCGGTGGCGGATGACCTGCTGCGGGTGCGGGCGATACGAGACACGTTGGGCGACGACTTCATCATCGTGTGCGACGCCAACCAGGCGTGGACGCTGGAGGAGGCGCTGGAGTTTGCGGGGCCGGCCAGGGAGATGGGACTGGCGTGGCTGGAGGAACCGTGCCGATGGCAGGACGCGGACAACGACATGAGGCAGGTGCGGCTGCGTACCGGGATTCCGGTAGCGGCGGGCCAGGGGGAGAGCAGTTCGTGGGGCGGGCAGCGGTTGATGGATACCGAGGCGGTGGACATCCTGAACATCGACGCGGCGATCTGCGGCGGGATCTCGGAATGGCGTCGGGTGGCCGGCGCGGCGCAGATGCGCGGCATCCGGATGGCGCACCACGAGGAGCCGCAGTTGGCCGTGCAGTTGCTGCCGGCGCACTCTCACGGGCTGTTCGTGGAGGTGTTCGAGGAGGAGCGAGACCCGGTGTACTACCAGCTGAACAGCGTGCTGCCGGAGTGGGACAACGGGGAGATTATTGCGCCGGACGAGCCTGGGATGGGGCTGCATTTGGACGCTGCGGTGCTGGAGGAGTACAAGGTTTATTGACGGACCAAGCAGGCCACTGGCGTTAGGAGGGACAATCATGGAACTCACGGGCGACGAAGTGGCGGCCATAGGCCAGAAAATCTACGAAAGCATCCGCGAGGAAATGGAAGCCAACCACTGGGGCGAGTTGGTGGTGATCGACATTCACAGCGGAGATTACGAGGTTGGCGAATACACCGGGCTGCAAAGCGACGTGGAAATCAGCAAGCGCCTGCTTCAGAGGAGGCCGGATGCTTTCACCTGGGCGGAGTTGGTAGGTAGCGAGAAACCATACTCGCCGGTGAGATTAGGTTGGCGAGGCACCATGGAGATTCTGGCTGCTCGGCAGAGTAAGATTTATGATTAATGGGCAGGTGTATCTTCGGCCAGACGGGTCTCGACTGGAAGCGCGAATCACTATCGACATTGCAGGCGACGATCGTCTTTTCCGGTCAGTTGAGGCGATAATCGATACCGGGTTCACTGGAGCGCTGTCGCTGCCGGAATCAGCCGCGCATGAGTTGGGGTTGCGCAGCGCAAGGGCGGAACGAGTAACTCTTGCAGACGGTCGGAGTATTCGTGCCAACGTTCACGCTGCGCGCATACTTTGGCACGGTCAACCCTTGGACGCGCGGGTGCAGACCTTGGGAAGTCATCCCATTGTGGGCACGGCCCTGCTGGCAAACTGTCGTATGACCATCGACTGGTGGGACGGCGGCGACGTCGTGATTGAGGAACGGATGCCGCCTGGAGTGTGATACTCGGCAACATTGAAGGGAACTGTACGATGGTGGATTTGGGATCGATTGAACGGGTTGACCTGCGGCAGGTCTGGCAAAATGAGGCGCAGGATTTCACGCCGTGGCTGGCGGAGAACCTGGATAAGCTGGGTGAGGCGCTGGGGTTGGATTTGGAACTTCAATCGGCGGAAGCCGCGGTCGGATCGTTCTCGCTCGATGTCCTTGCCCACGACCTCGGGAGTAACCGTCCCGTCATCATAGAAAACCAGTTGGAGACGACCAATCACGACCATCTCGGCAAGTTGCTCACTTATGCCGCCGGATATGATGCTTACGCAGTGGTCTGGTTGACCAAAGATTTCAGGGATGAACATCGGCAAGCTCTCGATTGGCTGAACCAAAGGACGGATGAAGATACGCAGTTTTTCGGCGTGGTGGTGGAAGCATGGAAAATCGACAATTCGCGCCCTGCTCCGCACTTTAGGGCGGTTGCGTTCCCGAACGACTGGCAGAAACAGTCATCAAAGGCCGAACGGAATTCCGGAGCGACGCCGAACGTGTCAGAAAGAGGTGAACGATATCGAGCATTTTTCCAGTCTTTGATAGACACGTTGCGCGAGGAGCACAGGTTCACAAATGCCAGGAAAGGGCAACCGCAAAGCTGGTACAACTTCAGTTCAGGAACGCGAGGTGTCAGGTACAATCCCTCTTTCAGTCCACCTCGCGGCATCGCCAGGGTTGAATTGTACGTCGACCGCGGTGACCATGATCTCAACAAGCGGTTGTTTGACGAACTTGAGGACCGCAAAGAGACCATAGAATCTCTGATACAGGGCGAATGGGAATGGGAACGCCTGGACAATCGCAGGGCATGTCGAATATCTGTCGTACGTGCTGCCAACATCGATGATCACCCGGACACGTTAGAGGAATTGCAGGGCTGGATGGTTGATCGATTGTTGGCGTTCAGACGGGTGTTTGGACCGCACTTGGCGGAATTGGTGGAGTAGCGAAGCATGACGTCGGCTACAGAGAATGCTTACCACGAAGCGGTGGCCTTGGCGTTTGAGGCGGGGTGGACGGATGGGTTGCCGGTGGTGCCGCCTACGGTGGAGCGGGTGCGGGAGTTCGTGGATGCGTCGGGGCGGTCGGCGCTGGAGGTGGTGGGGGAGATTCCGCCGCGGGGCGGGCGGGCCACGGTGGAGAAGTTGGCGGCGAATGCGGTGATGGCGGGGTGTTTGCCGGAGTATTTTCGGGTGGTGATCGCGGCGATCGAAGCATTGCTGCGGCCGCGGTTCAACCTGGCGTCGGTGCAGTGCTCGACGCACATCGCGACTCCGCTGGTGGTGGTGAACGGGCCGATGGCGGTTGAGCTGGGGATGAACTCGGGCGGCAACTGTTTCGGGCAGGGGAACCGGGCCAACGCGACCATCGGGAGGGCGGTTAAGCTCGCGCTGACGAACCTGGGTGGCGCGTTGCCGGGGGATGAGGACCGGGCCACGTTTGGGCATCCGGGGAAGTACACCTACTGCATCGCGGAGAACGAGGCGGCGAATCCGTGGGAGCCTTACCACGTAGAGCGCGGGTTTGACGCTGCGCAGTCGGTGGTGACGGTGCATCCGGCGGAGGCTCCGCACAACCTGAACAACCACGGCGCAGACAATCCGTGGGACCTGCTGACGACGTTCGCGGCGTCGATGGCGATACCGGGGTGCAACAACATCAACGTGATGGGGGACGTGCTGCTGGTGCTGGGGCCGGAACACGCGGAGATCATCGCGAGCGCGGGGTGGACGAAGAACGACGTGCGGGCGTACCTGTACGAGTTGGCGCGTCAGCCGTTGTCGCTGCTGAAGCTGGGCGGGATACACGGGCGACACACGCACCGGAACACGCTCTGGCCGCGCTGGATTGACCGGAACGACGACGACGCGATGGTGCCGTTGGTGCGTCGTCCTGACGACATCCATATAATGGTGGCCGGCGGGCCGGGGCGGCACTCGGTGTACATACCGGGTTGGGGATCGAGGATCACATCGGCGCCGGTGATTTAATTTACATCGATGGACAGGATTTACAGGATGAGCACGACGACTGATTTGGCATCGCGTATCGCCGCATTGGGGTTGGTTGATCCCACGGACCGGCAGGAAGAACCGGAGCGGCGGCCCACGACGCCGCTGGAAACGCTGGACGGGCTGACCGGCGGGTTCCTGGACAACCGGAAGGGGAACGCGGACGTTATCCTGGAGGCCATCCGGCAGCGGCTGGCTGACAGTTACGGGATGAGCGAGTCGGTGGTGCGGTCGAAGTGGGTGTTTTCGGCGCCGGCTGCGCCCGAGATCATTGACGAGCTGGCCGGTTGCGACTTCGTGGTGACGGCGGTGGGGGATTGAGGGAGCTGCGTGGCGCGCAGTTTGCGCGATGCAGTGGAACTGGAGGACCGGGGAGTGCGGACGGTGGTGGTGCACACGCAGGCGTTCCATTCGGCGGCGGAGCAGCACATCGTGTCGCTGGGACGGCCGGACTATGCTGGGTCGGTGTATTTGCAGCACCCGGTGGCGGCTTTGGATGCGGCGGGCATCGAGGGCAGGGTGGACGCGGTGATGCCGGATATTGTGGCGGCGTTGCAGGGTTATTCACCCTCACCCTAACCCTCTCCCATCGTTGCAGGGTTATTCACCCTCACCCTAACCCTCTCCCA
>JAJDXU010000467.1 GCA_022823105.1 Dehalococcoidia bacterium | reverse complement strand
CGCCAATGAGCACATCCCGGTCAGCCGTCCTCAGATCAATTTTCCCGTCCATCCCAGATATATGACATAACCACCACCTCCACCGCAACCCATCCGCAAACCCAGTTCCGCCAATTCACCTCACCAACTCTGAACAGTTACTTATGAACGCCAGCTTTGACATTCCCAAAAAGCGTGTTGCCGACTTCTGCCGGCGCCATCACATCAACCGCCTGGCGCTGTGGGAGGCGGGACCGTCTATGTGGGCGCATAGCCCCCTGGGGTCAGTGCGCCAGATGCTCGCTCATGCTCGGGAAGCCCAGGAACTGGCCGGGCAGCATTCCAAAGCGGCCCTGAAACACCGACCGCGCGTTTTCTCTGTGCCTGACACGCCTTATAGAAATCGTCGGAGAATCAGCCCGACGTGTTCCCCTGGAGTTCCGGTAATAGTCCAACTGGAAGCGATTCTGGACGCGGAAGACTAGCGACACTCTCGCCAAAGCCGCCGCGTGTATCCCGGCGAGAGGCCCATGCTAGAATGGCGGCCAGCTAACGTCGTGATCGGCAGCAGCGAAGAGTGATCAGTCATGGAGTTCAACCACTCGGAGGCGCCGGCCATCGGCCGCGCCATCTATCACGAAAAAATCCGGCCTACCCTGGGCCCGGAACACAAGGGCAAAATCGTGGTCATCGACGTCAAAAGCGGCGACTTCGAGATTGCGGACCGGCACATAACTGCGGCGCGACGGCTGAGAAAGCGTCGCCCGGACGCGTTCACCTGGGAGGAATGGGTGGACGTACCGGTGACTTACCGGGTGCATCCCAGCGTCGTGACCAGACCCTACCGTACTGAAACCTATGATTAGGGGTGCAGTGACGCGGAATCCAGACGGTGGTCTGGAGGCATGGATTGCCGTGTCCGTGATGGACGCTGATGGCGAACCACAACGGTACGACGTTATCGTGGACACCGGGTGCACCGGCTGGCTCACCCTCCCGGAGTCCGATATCCGGCGCCTGGGCCTGGCCAGAGCGGGTTCCCGGGACAGCATCACCGCAAGCGGCAACGCAGAAGAGTTCGACTACTACGAGACTTGGGTATTGTGGCACGGTCAGCTTCACGAAGTAGAGATTTTCCAGTCCATAGACCAGCCGCTTCTGGGCATGGAGTTGCTGGAAGGCAGCCGGGTTGCAGTGAATGCCTGGGACGACGGCGATGTGATCATTGAGGAAGCGCAACCGGTCTGACCGGCACGCTCACCGTTTGCCCCGACTCCGAGCAATGGGTACACTGCCATCCGTTATGCGTTGACCCGCCAGAGGCGGGTTGAATTTTTGCGCCTTGGTCAGGTCGACCCAGTGGCAGTTGCAGGAAACCCCGCCTCGGCGCCGAGTCAGCAGGCTCCAGGCGGGCGGATTTTCTACGGCTGGTGGATGGTGGCCATCACGTCGGTGATGTCCTTCTTTGCCAGCGGGATATTCTTTCGCGGGTTCGGCGTGCTGGTGATTCCCATCCGCGACCAGTTGGGCATAACGCAGGCGCAGACCAACCTGATCTTTTCCATCGCCCGCGCCGAGGGCGGACTGGAGGGTCCGGTGGCGGGCTGGATGATCGACAAGTGGGGCAACCGCGCCGTGCTGGTGCCCTCGCTGCTCATCGCCGTGGTTGGCTACGCGATCATGGCCTTCTGGCTGCCCGGGTTCTGGGGTTTCGCGCTCATCTACCTGGGCCTGGTGTCGCTGGGCAACAGCATGGCGTTCCAGCACGCGTGCTTTGCGGGACTGAACCAGTGGTTCCAGCGGCGGCGTTCGCTGGCGATTTCGATCCTGGCCGCGGTGTCTTCGCTGGGCGGGCTGGCGCTGATTCCCACCATGAACCTGCTGATCGACAAGTCCAGCCTGCGGTGGGGGCTGATCGCGTCGGGCGGTTTCTACGCCTTGATCCTGCTGCCGATCTGCATCTGGTTCCGCAACAAACCCGAGGACATGGGCCTGCTGCCCGACGGGGCGACCCGTCCGCCAGCGACGCGGAGCAGCCGGGCCGCCGCACCTCGCGAGACCCGCGACTACACGACACGAGAAGCGCTGCGGACACAGGCCTACTGGCTGCTGATGCTGGGCGCCGGCCTGCGCCAGACGGCCACGCTGGGCATCCTGGTGAGCCTGTTCCCCATCCTGGTTGACGACAAGGGGATGAGCACGCAGATGGCGGCCAACCTGATCGGGGTCATGTCCTTCATAAACTTCGTGTCGCGCCTGGCGTTGGGATACCTGGGAGACCGCGTTTCCAAGAAGGGCATCATGTTTTTCAGCCTCACCGTGGAGGGGATCGGATACCTGTTCCTGTGGCTGGGCGACTGGCAGACGGCCATCGGCGTTACGCTGGTGCTGGGGTTCATCCTGTGCGAGGGCATGATGGACGGCGCGGGAGTGATCGTGTGGGCGGCGCTGGGCGAATACTTTGGGCGGGACCGGTTCGCCACGCTGCGAGGGTACATCACCTTCGCGTACGCCTGGGCGCTGGTGGCGTCGCCGGTGTACGCGGGGTGGGTGGCCGACCGGTTCGGGAACTACGACTACGCCATCGTGCCGGGCGCGATCTGCGCCTTCGCGGCGGGGGCGTGCTTCCTGTTCATAAAAAAGCCGCCGGAGTTGATGGCGGAGGCGGAGCCAGCAGCCGGCGATTAGGGGGGCGAAACCACCCGCGTGCTAGAATATGCGCGGGCGGTTGCCCACATATGCAGGGCCGCTCATGTTCACCTGGTCGCAGGATAAGAACGACCTCCTGAATAAGAACGACCTCCTGAAGCGGTATCGCGGCGTCGCGTTCGAGGATGTGGCAATCAAGGTATTGCAACGAGATATTGTAGGTATAGAGTACGATCACAATCCTGTGCGCTACCCGGGCCAGCATCTGCTAATGGTGACAGTGCGGGGGTATCTATACTCGGTCCCTTACTACCAGATTTATGACGAGACCAGGCATTTTGTGACGGCCTATCCGGATAGCAAGCGCATGAAAAGGTATGGATCGGAAAGAGGATAGGGATGGATTATATCGAACACCCATACCTTGATGACGAGGAACGAGAGATCATTGAATCGCTCAACCGCGGTGAGTGGTCTCCGCTGAGTGATGAGGACTATGCGCGAGAAGCAGCCAAATTGATCAACGCTGCCCGCAATCACTTCGGATTGCCTCCAGAGGAAAACCCCCAGATACCACCGCGCCGCCGGCCCCTGTCTCTGGCCGAACTTCTCGCGGAGTTGCCCGAAGACAAGCAGGGAGCCACGCAATATCTGGACGATGAAGAGAGGGAAATCATCGCAGCCTATTGGCGCGGCGAGCCGGTATCGGCCAGCGAAAACAGGTTGTGTGAGATAGTCGCCCATATGCTGGCGGCCGTTGAGCAAGTCGCGCTAGCAAAGGCGGCTTCGGAGCAGATCAAAACGCCTTCCCATGCCACGAAACCTGCACACAGGAGCTTGAAAATGCCCACCATTCTGGAACAGTACATTGCCACGCATCCCGGCTCGGCCGAGCGTTACCGGGAGGCCGTGGGCATCTTCCCCGGCGGCGTTACCCACGACAACCGGTATGCGGAGCCCTTCCCGCTGTACATCACCCACGGGCAGGGTCCCCGCAAGTGGGACGTGGACGGGCACGAGTACATCGATTACGTGTCGGGCCACGGCGCGCTGATCCTGGGGCACTCGCACCCTGCCATCGCGGACGCCGTGGCCGAGCAGATCCGACGCGGCACGCATTTGGGCGCCTGCACCGACGAGGAACTGCGCTGGGCCAGGGCCATCATGAACCTGATGCCGGCCGTCGAGCGGGTGCGGTTCCACAGCAGCGGCACCGAGGCCACGCTGATGGCGATGCGGCTGGCCCGCGCCTACACGGGGCGCAACAAGGTGATCAAGCTGCAGGACCACTTCCATGGCTGGCACGACTACGCCATGGCCGGTTCCGACCGGCCCGCGCCCGGCATACCCGCCGAGTCCTGGGGCAGCATGGTCATTGTGCCGGCCGGCGACCTGAACGCCGTGGAGCAGGCCATGGAGCGCGATACGGACATCGCGGCCATCATCCTGGAGCCCACGGGGGCGCATTACGGGCAGCTTCCCTTCGACGTGCCGACCTATCTCGCCGGCCTGCGGGCGCTTTGCGACCAGCATGGCGTGGTGCTGATCTTCGACGAGGTGGTGACGGGTTTTCGCGCGTCATCCGGCGGGGCGCAGGTGCGCTATGGCATCACGCCCGACCTGACCACCATGGCCAAGATCGTGGCCGGCGCGCTGCCCGGCGGCGCGGTGGGCGGCAAGGCCGACATCGTGGACATGATCGCCCAGCGCGGGGACCCGGAGTGGGACAACACGGAGCGGGTCTATCACCCCGGCACCTTCAACGGCAACCCGCTGTCGGCGGTGGCCGGCGCGACGTGCCTGGAGATGATCGCCGCCGAACCCATCAACGAGCATGCCGACGCCATGGCCGCGCGGCTCAAGGCCGGCCTGAACGAGGTGTTCACCCGCATGGAGGTGAGCGGGCACGCGTACGGGGTCGCGTCAATGATCCACTTCACGCTGGCTGACGGAGATTTTGACCACAATTTCGGGCCCGAGGTGAACCGGCAGATCAAGGCAGCGGCCGGTTCCGCCGCGGTAACCGGCATCAAGCGCGCCCTGCAGAACCACGGCATCGACATCATGGGTCGGGACGCCTTCCTGGTGTCGGCGACGCACAACGAGGCCGACATCGACGCCACGCTGGCGGCGTTCGAGGCGACGCTGGCGGAGGTGCGGGCGGAGGGGCTGGTTTAGTCGGTCCGATGTCTTCCACAAACGTCTGAACACCGGTCGCCAACGCGATGCTGACACATAGAGATCAAAGGCCGCGTTGACGTTCACGACGACACAGCCGCGATACTCACGTATTTGTCAGGCTTTCTCGTGGCATTGCCTCCGGTGAGGACAAAGCGGGTCGCGATTCTTTAAATGTTGGTGTTTTGAATCGCGGCATTTTCTCTTGTCGCGTAATCGTCGACTACCATTGGCGCGCCAACTTTCATCTGTGTCCTCATCCCCTTTGCCCTTATTGCAACAGCAGCAAAGGAGTTGAAGGTTGTCGCGGTCATTGTTGCCTTTCGGGTCTTTGTGATCTAGGTTGAACTGGCATTTCACAAATTCCTTTTGGACACGAACACCACAGCCTTGGCATTGGTACCTGGTATCCCGTGCCTTCTTCTCTTTCTCTTCGCAAAAATGTTTGCGAACTGGCAAAGGGGTTTCGCGTATTCGCATACGAGCCTGTGGTACGTGTGCCCCTGTGCCGGTTCTGCAACTAGGGCACCAATCCGCGCAAGGTTTGTTATTCTTATCGGACCAGGATTGCTTGACATTACTTGTGGTTTCCTTTTTAATGGACATGTGGGCTCCTTCCGGCGGGAGGGGTTCTGTGGCGGTGCCGTTCTAACTTTGGTCGGTGAAGCGGCACCAGTCTTGTAGCGTAACATGGCAACCTCAAGATTTTCAAGTGGTTTGTCAGCCTGTTTTGATTTGATGTGAGCGCGGTCTCAAACCGCGCTATTGTTTTTGCTCGACGGCGACGCTGGCGGAGGTGCGGGCGGAGGGGCTGGTTTAGTCGGTGCCTCGGAGGCTGAATTGGATGCGGAGGAGTGGCCATGAATGTCACGTGGATTAAGATCTTGACGCTGGTTGTAGGCGGCATGGTTGCCTTCTCGGTATTTGGATTGACCTATACGGCAATCCAGGATGATGGCGTTCTGCGCGCGGTTTCCGGTGGACTCTTATTGGGGCTGTGCGGTTTTGCGATCACGGTTCTAGCCGCAAAATTGTTCGTCGATTTGGGGAAATGAGCAACCTATTCGTAGCCTGGGGGACAACGTACCTGTTGGGTATCGTGTTTCTTGCCATGGATGTGGTCTTTCTTCCATTGTTCGAATTCCGGGGCATACCGGCGCTCAGCGTGGTAGGAGGAGCTTTGATCCTGCTGGGGTCCAGCTCAATCCTGAACTGGATATTCAAGATCGCCTGGGCGGAGCGCAGTGACCGCAATGTTGCCCAAGACAATTGAATTGAGAGGTTAACAATGGCAAGTTTTTGGGAAAAGATTACCGTTGACGGCGCGGAGATGGATATGTACGCCAGCGTGCCGTCGAGTCCGCCAGAGGCGGACGGGTTCTCGGCGCCGTATCCGGCGGTGGTGGTGGCGCAGCATGCCACGGGCGTTGACGAGTTCATCCAGGAGATATGCGACCGGCTGGCTGCCGAGGGCTATGCCGCCGTCGCGCCGAGCCTGTACCACCGGCACAGCGACGAGGCCATCGCCGCATCGGCCAACGGCGGGCCGCGCCCCAGCCCGGGGGTCCTGCTCAGCGACCCCGACATTGTGGCCGACATCAATGCCACGGTGGACTGGCTGCTCAACCACGACGCGGTGCAGAGCGACCGCATCGGCGTCACCGGGTTCTGCATGGGCGGGCGCGTGGCGTGGCTGGCCGCCGCGAGCAACGCCAGCTTCAAGGCCGTCGTGCCCTATTACGGCGGGAACATCATGACCACCTGGGGAGCAGGTCAAACGCCGCCCTTTGACATCGCCGACAACATCAACTGCCCCATGCTGTTCCACTTCGGCGAGATCGACGCGAACCCATCGCAGGAGGACATGAAGAAGCTGGGCGCGGAGTTGTCCCGGCTGGGCAAGGAGCACACCTTCCACACGTATACGGGAGCGGACCACGCCTTCATGAATCCTGCCGGCGGACGTTATAACGAAGATGCGGCGGTGGCGTCCTGGCCGCGCACGCTGGAGTTTTTCGCCCAGCATCTGAAGGGGTAGCGGTAATGGTGGTATTGTGGGGGCGGGTTTGAAACCCGCCCCTACGTCTGTAATCGTCCTCACCAAGCACAGGAGGTAACATCATGGCCAGTTTCTGGGAAAAGCTCACGGTTGACGGCATCGAAATGGACATGTACGCCAGCGTGCCGTCGAGCAGCGCGGGGTTCTCGGCACCGTATCCGGCGGTAATCGTCTCGCAGCACGGTGGCGGCGTGGACGAGTTCATCCGCACCATCTGCGACCGCCTGGCCGCCGAGGGGTACGCCGCCGTTGCGCCCAACCTGTACCACCGCAACTCGGACGAGGTGATGAACGCCGACCCGCGTCCGCGTCCGTGGGACGTGCTCAGCGATCCGGACATCGTCGCCGACATCAACGCCACCGTGGAGTGGCTTCAGAATCACGACGCGGTGTCCGACCGGATCGGGATCACGGGCTTCTGCATGGGCGGGCGCGTGGCCTGGCTGGGCGCGGCGTCCAACCCCCACATCAACGCGGTGGCTCCGTACTACGGCGGCAACCTGCTGGTGACCTGGGGCGCGGGCGAAACGCCGCCCTTCGAGTTGGCGGCCAACATCAACTGCCCGATGCTGTTCCATTTTGGCGAGGTTGACGAGAACCCCTCGCAGGACGACATGCGGAAGTTCGACGAGGAGTTGAACCGCCTGGGCAAGCAGCACCAGTTTTACGTGTATCGCGATGCCGACCACGCCTTCATGGACTTCACCGGTCCGCGCTACCAGAAGGAGGCCGCCGACCGGTCGTGGCCGCGCACGCTGGAGTTCTTCGCCGAGCATCTGAAGGCGTAGCGGTGCGACTGGGGTAGCGCTCCCGATAGGTGATTTACTTTCACCGACGCCGTCTCCAGCCTGCGGGCGGTTGTCGCCATGTCGTGCAATCGAGCGGAAGAAAACCGTCGATTGCGCCGAGCCTATGAAGATTTGCCCAAAACGGAAATGCGCGGAATGTCCGCTGCGGAAAGGCATCCGGATATCCGTCCCGAGTGGGTCATGCAAATCATAGCCGAACCATACGAACGATTCGAGGAATACCGGGCCGGGACACGGATGACGGTTGTGGTAGGGCGTGTTCCGCAAGCCCCGTAGTGGATAAGGTTGGTGTTCGTAGGCGACCCGGAAACGGGCCTGTTGCACACCGCTTACATGGATCGAAGGCTGGCGGAAAGGTACGGAGGGAGACCATGGCAAAACGAGCAATGAAACCTCAGAAAGTTTCTGAGCCTGAACCGGTGGTAAGGTATTTTCCCGAAACTCAATCACTGTGGATAGACAGCGGGAAACAGCTCGGGGAGGGTGAAACAATCGCGAAGGGCGTGGTAGTTTTTTACAATAAAGAAGACGGTTCCATGGCGGAAGGCGTGCGTATCGAACTTGCCGAACACGTGCTCAAACCTTTTGTGGACGCCATCATAGCCAAGCACAACGCAAAATCCGGCCATGTGGAGCAGGTTTGAAACTTGTTTCCGTCGTGGCCGCGCACGCCGGAGTTCTTCGCCGAGCATTTGAAGGCGTAGCGGTACGGCAGAGCAGCGCTCTGAATTGAGGTGATTTGTTACCGCCATCGTTGGCAAAGTAGGGGCGAATAATTATTCGCCCCTACGACGGTACGCCACCTGGTTTGCAGCGCCGTTGTGCGGGCCGAGGATTTCCGGCGGCGCGCCAGCCGTGCTTGTTGGACGGCTCAGGCCACCACCGCCCAAGCCAGCGTGATCACTCCTGCCAGCACGAGGGAGCCGGCCCAGAGCAGGTCGAGGTTGATCCAACCCCTGCGAAGGAACGCAAGCCCGACCCGGTAGTACACGATGGCCGCCGCCGCCAGCATGGTCGCCAGCATGACGACCGTGTGCATCAGCAGGCCGACCAGCCACCAGACTGGCGCGTCGGAGAGGGACAGGAATCCACCGTGCTCGCCCAGGTCGCCGGCGAGTCCGGCGGGAGCGTCGGGGCCCGTGAGCGCCAGCACCACGGGCGCCAGCATCAGGCCGGCTCCGTGGGCCGTTGCCATCAGGAACGACCACGCGATCAGGTCCCTGCCGCCCACGTTCATCCCGACCCACCGGGGATGCCGGTAGTAGAGCGCGAGTCGGATCAGGCCAAACGTCAGCAGGACCGCGCCGGCGGCGATGCGCACCCATTGCAACGGCAGAAACGCCCCCGCCAGCGCCAGCGCGACCAGCACCACCGCCACCGACAGCAGGTGCCCCACGGCGATGTATCCCGTGGCCGTGTAGAGTTGCGCCGGCCGTTGACGCTGGAGGGCCAGGGCCACCGCGAACAGCCAGCCCATTCCCGGGTTCAGACCGTGGAACAGACCCAACGCCGCCAGCCCCAGCCACGGCCCCAGCGCCGTCAGGGCCGCCGGGTCGGGGATGAGGGCGTGGAGCAGGAGAACCTGGATCACGGATACGGCGGAACTGTAACGACAAAGCGGGGCGAATCCATCTCAGGCGGATTCGCCCCTACGTTGCGGTTGGGTCCCTGATCCGGCCTTTACGGGAAGCAGAAGGTATCGGACGATGCGTCGCCGCCCTGGAGCCGGACCTGGTGGCTGCGGGTTTTGCCGTAATCGACGAAGAAGTCCCTGTTTACCGACATGCCGCCGTTGGGGTCGGCGTCGATGCGGCTGAGCCAGCCGTTGAGTCCGTCGGGATAGAACTGGTCGTCCCAGGACGAGTACAGGGAGTTGGTCAGGTACACGCGGCGTCCGTCGCGGCTGATTTCCACCATCTGCGGGCCGCCGGTGAGGTCTGCGCCGTTGGGGTGGCCCGCCTTGCGGACCACGCCGCCCATCTCCAGCTCGCCGGTCTGCACGGGGTTGAACGGGTCGGACACGTCGAACTGGAGCAGCTTGCCGGTGCCCCAGCAGGAGACGTAGAGGAACCTGTCGTCCACGGAGAGGTCGATGTCGGTGACCAGCGGCGGCACGGCGCCCAGGGGCTGCAGGGCCGGGGGCAGATCGGCAGCGTCGGCCGGCTCGGCGGGTATGGATATGATCTTGCGGGCGGCCCATTCCTCGCCGTCGCGATACCAGAGGAAAATGGAGCCGGACAGGTCTTCGGTGCTGACCACCACACCGCAGAAGCCATAGTGCCGGGTGGGATTGTGGGCGGGCCGCAGCTCCAAGGCCATCTGGTGCTCGGCGCCCAAGTCAACGGCCTGGCGGTGAGAGCGCCGGCGCATGTCCCAGAAATGGAGCATGTGGCCGAACTTCTGCCCGACCACGTCCTCAAGGCGGACGCCATGCTCGAACATTTCGGGAGTGCCCCATTCGCTGGTCATCATGGTGTCGAGGCCGATGTGCCACCAGAAGTCGTAGGCCAGTTCCTGCGGGCCGCGGTCCAGTTCCCATGGGCCGATGGGCTCGAAGGTGTAGTGGTCAAGCAGCATGATGCCGCCGGGCCGGTCGCCGTCGGCGGAACCCAGTGCGCTGACGTAGATGGCATCGGGGCCGCAGTGTACGGTGTGAGGACGGGAGTAGCCGGCCCGCTGCACTTCCTCGGTCTCGATGGTCTTGACGATGCGCGGGCGAGCCGGGTCGGGCTGGGTGTCCAGGATGTAGATGCGGCTGTTGGCCAGCGATGGCACCACCAGGTACCGCCGTTCCAGGTGCGGGTGCGCCGATGAAGGACACAGGGCGGCGCTGCAAGCGTTCCAGTTGAAGTGGTGCAGCTCGTCGTCGAGGTAGGGCATGGGCACCGAGTGGACCACCTGCGAGTACGACGCCGAGTTGGGGTCGCAGTCCACCACGGTCATGGCGTCGGGCTCGCCCGAGTTGGGGTTCAGGGTGGCGACGTAGGCCAGCCGCTCCTGTGGAGCCTCCATGGCCAGTCGTGCCGATGGATAGAAAGTGGGGTCCGGTCTCCAGATCGCCATCGATGCACTCTCCAGGTTGGTTTGGACGTTGGTCATTCCAGAGTCTGGAAAAGATGACAACGTCGGGCCATTCTATACGCGCGGCCCAGCGCCGGGCAACGGGGGAACGTGTCACGCGTACCCGGTTTGCAATTGCGTGGTGAAAGGACGGAAAGGTCGATTTCCCGCTCGTTTCCGCTCATTTCCGTTCATTTGAGCAGGGCGTTGGAGGCAAAATGGGGGCGGATTGAGGCGGTTTGGGGGTGGATTTAGCGGTTCTGGCGGGCATTTGAGAGGGTTTGGGGGAGTGGCGCCTGGAGTTGGGTATTGTACGGGCTGGTGGTTCGACCCGCCAGAGGCGGACCTACGGCAGGCTCCCGCCAGAGGCGGACGTACCGCACCATGAGCGGGAGTTGGGCGATTGGATTGGTTAATATGGTAGGGATGGATGGAGGGTGGGGGCAAGGGGGAAGTGTCATGGTGTCGAGGGTGGGGCGGGCTTCAAATTTCCGTCGCATTCACCACATTTCGATGGCTTCCATTAGTAGGAATACCCCCATAGTAGGAATACCCCCAATCCTCCCGACGCCCATGCTGGTCCACAGAAGTAACTCTGCGACGTTTTCGGCGCGCATGGCGTTGTTGAACGAGTCCTTGAAATTGCCGTCTATACTGGTATCGTCTTCTTTCGCGGACGCTATTTTGGCTGCTTTGGTGGCCACAGCCACTAACAGCGGGAAGGCCAGTAGTCCTGCGGTAGTCCATGCCCCGAGTTTCTCCTCGACAGTAGGATTGTTTGAGTAGGGGTTCGCGCTACGAAAACGGCAGGAATTGGCTGCTGGGGTCTTCGAAAACGGTAACGTCTGCTGGCGCGGCAGGCGTGTTGGTTGGAGGCGTCGGTGTCGCCGGTGCTGACCAGCTGTGGGCCGTAGCCCTGATGGCGTCCCGAATTACCAGCGGTTCGGTTCCCGTTGTGCGGGCGTCAACCGGTGAGTGGAATGGCTTCGAGCCTGCCCGTCGCCGGTTCGTGGAGCAGGCTCCAGTTCTGTAGGATGTCTTGTCCCAGCAGGGACGGCAGGTTGCTGCCGGATCCGGTTCGGGCTCCGATTCTGACTTCGGTGCGGTAACGGTAGAGCCGGCCGTTTTCCGAATCCCGGAACGTGAGGATCGCCGGCTCCCGGTACATGACGGTGGCGCCGCCCACGCCGTGGAGCGTCGCTGGTTGGGCGAGGGGTTCGTCTGGTACCTCCAGCACGTCGACGTCGGCCCCGAGGATGCACGTGACCTGGGCGCCGGTGTCGACCAGAATGTCGATCTGCCCCTCAATGCTCAGTCTGGGCAGCGTCACGTGGGTTCTCATCATCGGCCGGCGACCGCCGTAGTAACCGGCGATCACAGGATCATCTCCGGCGGGTCGGGGTCCAGGTAGAGCACTGCTACCGTACGTTGGAGTTCGCCTTCTGACCTGAGTTTTGTCAGCAGTTCCGGCAGGGTGTCGGCCAGGGTGAGTTTCTGATCGGAGTTCATGCCCGCCCACTGGCGGGGATGCTGTAGGCTCATGCCTTCAGTTTCGGCTCGCAGGCGCGTCGAGATGGCTTCGTACTCGTCCATCTGCGCCGAGATGTGGGCCGCCTCTTCGGGAGTTGTTGGTATGGGTTGGCTCATTTGTCCTCCGTTCCCGGTTGTGTGGGTCGTGGCGCTGGGAGCGTTCACCGACAGTGTGTCCGGCGGTTCGTTCTATGTCGTCAATGACTGCCTGGTCAAGTTCCGGAGCGCGTCATGTTCCTGGCTGCCACGTAGCGTCGTGCATGAGCTTCGGCTCACGGGGCTGTTCTATTGAAAATTACGGGATTCGTCACGGTTCATCTTCTTTTTTGCCTACTTGAACAATCCTACTCCACAGGCACAATCACTCCCGCGGCCGGATGACCGCCCCCATGACAATAAGCGCCATCACTATTGTTGCGACGAACCTGTGTCCTGTACCTCCGAAGTATAGGAGTGCGGCAAATACGAAACCAGCGAAGGCAGCCGCTCCCAACTGTATCTCTGGCTGGTACTCGTACAACACGGAACCCGGTATTTTGGTGACGCACTCGGTTGTCCACGGTAGAAAACCTGTTGCGAGCAACGAGCTCGCTATGGCTATCGTCAATACGGCTTTTGGCCACGGCCATGCCGTTACGATAGATGTCTTTACGCATTGAGGTATTCGCATCGTTCTCCCGCTTTCGCCTTATCATCCGACACCAATAGGGATGTCTTCTTGCGCACATATTCCGTGCAACCCAGCATACCAATGCTCGCTCACGTCGCCGTTTACGCACAACCGGCATGGCGCTTCGGGAATACCGTATAATGCCGCGTATCATCGAGATTAGGAGTATTCCCATGCCCCGAGTAGCACTGGATTTGGAACAGAAAGAGGACCTGGCCGTCATCAAGTCCGACGGGTGGCGCATCGCGCAGGGACTGGAGCCCGGCGAGCCCAACCAGGGCCTGGTCGCCGAGATGCTGGGCAGCAACGCCCGCCTGCCCGACTACGACGATTCCGGCTGGGAGAGCGGCGCAGACTTTCAGAAGCGCTATTCCGTGGGATTCACCTTTGCCTGGTATCGCCTGCGGTTCACCATGCCCGAGACGGTGAAGGGGCAGGACGTGTCCACGTGCCGCGTGTGGTTTGAGACCAACGTGGACAACTACGGCGAGGTGTTCATCGACGGCAAGATCGACCGCAACATCGGCGCCGTTACCGGCAACAACACCCCCAAGCGCGTGCTGCTGGAGGAGCCGGGCGAGCCGGGCAAGGAGCACGTCATCGCCGTGCTGGTGGCCAACGCGCCGCTGGGCGAGCCCGTGGGCGCCATCTTCATGCGGTATGCCTACCTGGCCTTCGAGACGGCGCCGCCACGCTAGGCGCGCGCGTCCAGACAACATTGCGCCATCCCTGCGGTAGCGGGGATGGCATAATAAATTGTCCGTAGCTCCAATTCACCGGAACGGCGACATGACCGCAATCAACTGCGACCCGCGCGCCCTGAGCGTCGCGCAAGCCGTACACGAACGGGAACGGCCGCTGGCCACGATCCTGTTCGGTTCCCGTGCGCGGGGAGACTACGAGGAACGCCGGTCGGACATCGACATCATGCTGGTGCAGCCGGAAGTTCCGGATGGCGAATACAAGGGTTCGGTCGAGGAATGGGCCAAGGGCATAGTGCGGGCAACCTACGGGCGTCGAGTGCCGGTTCAGCTGGTCTGGCTTTCGGAGGAAAGGTTCAGCAAAGGGAAGCGCTACATCAACCACGTCGCTACCCAGGCTCTGTTCGACGGTGTAATCATGACGCAGAACCCGGAGGAATACCACAACCGCGACGCAGAGGACGAGGAGACGGAGTACGAGTACGACTGGAGCAACTATGACAACCGGATACTGCACGCGGAATTGCATCTGAGGGCGTTCGGGGATTTGGTTGACTTGGGTCACAACGACTTGCTGATCGGACAGCAGGCCCAGGGAGCGCTGGAACATGGGATGAAAGCCCTGCTGGAAGCCCACAGCGTGCGCTACCGGCGCACCCACGACATAGGGCACCTGCTGGGACACATCCGGCATATCGACCCGGAACTGCACGAGTTTCGTCTCGGCATTCCGCCGGACATCTACTCCGCGTATGCCGGAGAGCAGGAATATGAGGATGTGGCAGTGAGGACACAACCTCTCCTCACCAACCAGCTTGATTATCGAGCGCGAACGGTTGCCGACGCGCAGCGCATCATCGACCGGGCCCGCGAAGTGCGCCGGCAGCGCGACGGTTAGCGCCGTCGTGTACACTGACCACCGCCTACTGCGCCCTGGATTCCGGCACGCCAAAGGCGCATC
>JAJDXU010000393.1 GCA_022823105.1 Dehalococcoidia bacterium | reverse complement strand
CAAAGCGCCAGTTGCTGAACGATTTCGCCGGAGCCAGGGTACTTGAGATCGATGACCATTCCGCGTTTGTTGGTGTTCAGGTGCAGGAACAAGCCGCTTTTTTCGGCGTCAGGCGCATCTCCAGGAAACGGACCAAGCCGCCGGGCACCGTCGCCCTCGGGGGGTTCCACCTTGATGACGTCCGCGCCGTAGTCGGCGAGCAGTTTTGTGCAATACGGCCCGGCGACGTAGTGCGTGAAGTCGAGGATCTTCAAACCGGTCAGTGCGCCATTTTGCATAGTTCCGTTCCTGCTTGAGCATCCGCCGGTCAATGGTGGTGCGCTACAATTGCACAAAACGCCACTGGGGTCAAACCGGGTCCAGCTCGGCGGGGTACGTTCCGGATCTGCTCATGCCCACATTTGAAGCTTCCAAAATCCTTCCTTGTCAGCTGGAAGACGCCTGGCAAGCAATAATCGATTTTCCAAGCCGGACCATCCACAGCAAACGTTACCGGCGAGCCGATTTGCCCGACGGCAGAGATCCGGCGCCCGGCCATCGAATCCTGCTGCACATCGGTCGGGACCGGTTTACGAGTATCGTGACCACCGCACAAAGACCGGGGGCGTTTTCTCACCGGGCCATCGGCCCCGGGTTCTGGGCAGAATACTCGTACCGCGTCAGGTTATGCGACGAACTGGATCCCGGGTATACCAACGAGGATTTTGGTTCGTCATTTCTGGCCATTCGCGTCGAGTATGGGGGATGGCTAGGCAGCCTGGTGGCGAAGCTCAGGCCAGGAGCATGCCGCCGATATCTGGACGACGAGATAGCAGCGATCTTCTCCGCGGCTGAATCGGTGCGGGCCGAACCGATCGGTCGGGATTACTCTGCGGAAGAACCGGAGGTGATAGACATCGATGAGTGACGCCGGGCAATTTCCTCTCCAACCGATCGCTCCCAGGCGGCCTCATTCTGTCACCGCGCACGGAGATAGCTGGTCGGACCCCTGGTTTTGGCTGCGGGAACAGGACGATCCCGAGACCATACCGTACCTGGTCGCCGAGAACGTGTACACGGATGCCTTCCTGGAGCCGCTAAAACCGCTGCAGGACGCGATTTACGGGGAGATCCGGGGCCGAATCAAGGAAGACGACAATACGGTACCCGAGAAAGAGGGCGACTATTACTACTATGTTCGGTACGAAGAGGGCGAGCAGTATCCGATTTATTGCCGGAAATCGGGCAGCGAGGCAGGAGCCGAGGAGATCCTGCTGAACGTCAATATCCTGGCCGACGGGCACGAGTACACCCGGGTAGGGACGTTTGAGAACAGCCCAGATCACCGGATGATCGCCTATGGTATTGACCACGACGGGTCCGAACAATACACGATCCACGTGGTCGATTTAGAAACCGGTGAAACATTTCCTGATACGATCCCCAACACCTATTACAGCCTCGAATGGTGCAACGACAACCGGCATTTTTACTACTCGATTCTCGACGAGCACCATCGTCCCGTCAGCATATACCGGCACCGTTTGGGCGACGACCCGGCCAACGACCTGCTGGTTTATCACGAGGACGATTCCAGGTTTTTCGTAGGGGTGGGCAAATCCAACTCCGGTCGGTTCATCTACGTGGTCGCCGGCGGGAACAACATGTCGGAGTGGCGCTTCCTCGACGCAAATGACCCGGCGGCAGACCTGACGTTAATCGAAGAGCGGGCCACAGATTTTGATTACGACGTGGTTGATCACGGGGACCGTTTCTTCATCCGCCACAACGGGGAGGGCGCGAAGGATTTCAAGGTGGCCACGGCGCCCGTGTCATCTCCGAGTTGGGAGCATTGGGCAGAATTTTTGCCGCACGAGGCAGGCAGACCCATACGGGGAGTTGACGCTTACCGGGATCACCTGGTCATTGGCTGTCGCCGGGATGGGCTGCCCCAGGTGATGGTGCTGCGGCTCAGCGACGGCGAGGCTCACTATATCGCAGGCATCGAAGAGGATGATTTCGCGATGTCGCCGCGATCGGGTCGAGAATTTGACACCAACACAGTGCGGTTCGGCTATACCTCGCTGAAATCGCCAGCGTCCGTGTACGACTATGACATGGAATCCCGGCAAGCAATCCTGCGGAAACAACAGGAGATTCCGTCAGGGTACGACCCGGGCGAGTATGAAACTCAGCGCATCTGGGCGACGGCCAGAGACGGAACGCAGGTTCCCATAAGCCTGCTGATGAGGCGCGGCGCGGCGGGTCAGGGGCAGGCACCGCTCTACCTGTACGGTTACGGCAGCTACGGGTTGACGATGGAGGCCAGTTTCAGCATCTCGGCGTTGAGCCTGGTGGACCGGGGATTCATTTTTGCCATTGCCCATATCCGGGGCGGGATGGAGATGGGATGGGACTGGTACGAAAACGGCAAGCTGCTGAACAAGCGGAACACGTTCAACGATTTCATTGACTGCGCCGAGCACTTGATAAACGAGGGGTACACGTCGGCGGGACGCATCGCAGCGGTGGGCGGCAGCGCCGGCGGGATGCTGATGGGCGTGGTGGCGAATGAGCGGCCGGACCTGTTCGGCTGCATGGTAGCGCACGTTCCATTTGTGGACGTTCTCAACACGATGCTGGACGATACGCTCCCGCTGACCACGATGGAATACAACGAATGGGGCAATCCCAACGAATCGGAGTATTTCCGATACATCGGGACGTACTCGCCCTACGATAACGTGCGGGCGCAGGATTATCCGCCCATGTTGGTAACTGCCGGGATCAGCGATCCGCGCGTTACCTACTGGGAACCTGCAAAATGGGTCGCCAAGCTGAGAGCGACACGCACGGACTCGAACCCGCTGCTGCTCAAGACACACATGGACTCGGGGCACGCCGGGGCATCCGGCAGGTTCGAGCGCATCAAGGAAGTGGCTGAGGAATACGCGTTCCTGTTGCACGCGATGGGCATGGCGGAGCCCGCAGATGGCTAAAGCCCGATAAAACTGCGGGCGTTTTCGCCCAGAATACCCTCCACCTGTCCCGAGGAGAGTGGCAACGACGCCAGATAGTCGGATTCCGCGCCCATGTCCACCAGTGGGTAGTCGGTGCCGAAACAAACCTTGTGCGCCCCGTGCCGGGAGATGATCGCGGTGATGGTCTCCGGGGTGAGTTCTCGTATGGACGGGGGCCAGGTGGTATCGACAAGGATGTTTTCGTGTCCCAACAGGACTCTCTCCGCCTCGTCGAGCATATAAAAACCACCGAGATGCAACGCGATTACCTTGAGTTTGGGGAACCGCCGGACGACGTTCATGATGCGCTCAGGAGCGGCGTACAGAGGCGCGTCGGATGGCTGGTGAGGCAGTCTCCCGGAATGGATGGCGAGGGTCATGTCATCGCCCAACTCCTCGTAGACCGGGAACCACTGGGGATCGTCCGGGTAGAATCCGTTGATTACCGGATGCATCTTGATGCCCTTCACGCCATGGTTCCTGAGGTGGCTGATCTCACCCGCCTTGTCCTGAAGGTCAGGGTGCACGGCGCCAAAGGGGACGAGCATGTTGTCCGCAATGGAGATGAGCCAGTCGTTGGCGCGTCTCACCTGATCAGCCCGCGCTGCTACGCCCAACACGATAGACTTGTCCACGCCCGATGATCGCATGTGAGCCTTGATGCCGGCCACGGTGTTGGCCGCGATGGGCGCAAAGCCCAGTTCCGATTCCATGTTGTCCGCGACGGCGTCGGCGATCCGATCCGGCCAGATATGTGTATGGACATCGACGCGCATGAGTGGTCCTCCTGCCCGATTCAGGGCTATCGCGTATGAAATCACTCACCTGTCACTCCGGCGAAAGCCGGAGTCCAGAACCTGTGAATGGCTTGATATTCCCATGGAAAAAGCCGACTTCGGTCAATGGATACCGGCTTTCGCCGGTATGACGATACTAAACCGTTCATGTGCGATAGTCCTGCTGCCCGATTGACGTGCAATTAAATCCCATCCCCGGGTCGTGCTATG
>JAJDXU010000116.1 GCA_022823105.1 Dehalococcoidia bacterium | reverse complement strand
CGGATTCAGCAGCTCCTGACCCTGATAGGCGCATTCGAATGCCAGCGAGTTGAAACCGGGACGCGGAGCGCTGAAATTGCCCGCCAGGCGCGCCGTGCTGATGACCAACTCCGCGGGACTCTTGACGCGGCTGAACCTGGCTTCCTTAAAGAAATCGGAATTGAAGAGCACGCGCAGCATCGCCTGAATGTCGCCGCCGGACTCATCGTAGGCCGCGACCAGTTGGTCAATGGCGTCCGGGTCGTTGGGCGGCGTGATGTTCCAGCTGGGCACCTGCGGCTCGTCGGCCACGAAGAAGTTGTAGAGGTGCCGGGACAGGAACCGGGCCGTGGCTGGCTGGTTCACCACGATGTCGATGATGTCCTGGCCATCGAAGTTGCCGGTATGTCCCAGAAATGTCTTTTCACCGTCGTCGTGGTCCTCTGGCCGGTACTCAAAATTCCAATAGAAGCGACCCAGTGGGTTGCGCGGGATCTTGGGACCGATGGTCCAGCCGGTGAACGCCCGGGACGCTTCCTTGATGTCGTCCTCGGAGTAGTTGCCCACTCCCATGGAGAACAGTTCCAGCAACTCACGGCCCCAGTTCTCGTTGATGGCGCCCATGTGGTTCCCGTTGTTGTCCAGCCAGAAAATCATGGCGGGGTTCTGCGCCAATTCCACCAGGATGTCGCGGAATTTGCCCAAACCGGCACGCCGGAACATCGCGATCTGTTCCGTGAGTTCCGGCGGGTTGTCCACCTTGGAGTTGCCGGTGGCAAAAAGCTGGTGCCAGAACAGCGCCATCTTCTCTTCCAACGGCCGCTCGGTGTTGATCATCCGGTAGACCCACTGGGCCTGATTCAGCGGCGGGCCCAACGCGCCTTCGTAACCCGGCATGTAACGGAAAAGCAGGTCATCGTCGACCGGTTCAAATCGCTCCGGATTGAGCAGGTCTTCCACGGTCGCTTCGTAACCCTTTTCCGCCATCTGCTGCAATTCGTCGTGGCTGGCGCCGAATCCGGCCCGCCGCATCAGATGGCCCATCAATGCGATGTCATCCCGATTTGCCATCGTTGCACCCCCTCTGAAAGACTAACCAATATACAACTGATTTCTCGGCACATTTCGCTGAATGTACAATCCAATGCTACGGATTGGGACAGTGGCTGTCAAGAAATTCTACGGTGATTCATCAATCTGCCACCGGACGTTTCCAGTAGAAATACACGAAGCAGTCGGTGGGATTCTGAGGCACAAACAAGGGCATCGCCGCCACCAGTTCCCAGCCCAGCGCGCCCCGTTCGTTCATGAACTCTTCGTCCACCGCGTCCACATTCATACCGTTGCCTACGAACCCGCCGGAGCGGATGGGCATCTTATCTACCAGGTATTCCCACTTCATGCTGCGTAAATCCTTTGGATTTGCGATTAACCAATAGGGGCAGGCTTGAAACCTGCCCCTGCATTTTCACTCACAGGCAACCTGCGCCTACTGACCTGCCTTCACCCAATCGGAGCACCGCTCGCCGATCATGATCGTGGTGCAATTCGTGTTGGCGCGGATCACGTTGGGCATCACGGAGGCGTCGGCCACCTTGATATTCTCCAGACCGTGAATGTTCAGGCGCGGGTCGACCACCGCCATCGGGTCGCTGGCCGGCCCCATCTTGCACGTCCCCGACGCGTGAGTGGTATTGAACACCGTTCGGCGCATCCAGGCGTCCAGCGCCTCATCGGAGGCAAGATCCTCCGGTGCGGGCTGTTGGATCTCATCAACGATCGGGCCGAACGCGTTATGTTCCAGCAGGTCCACGCTGATGCGCACGGCTTCCCGTAGTCGTTCGCGGTCCCGTTCGGGCTCCAGGTAGCGATAATTCAGCGAAGGCTGCACGTGCGGGTCGTTAGCCGACAGACGCACCTCGCCGGCGCCGTCGGCCAGTTCCAGAATGCACTGCAGTCGAACGCCACCAGGCTCGAACGGGTCCGCGCCGCCGATGGGAGTGGAAAAGGCCGACGCGGTGATCTGCATGTCGTTCCGGTCGGGCGATCCGGTAGCCGTGTAACGCAGGGCTGTCTGGGTGCGTGGCGCCAGCGGGTCCTGATCATGATCGTCTCGCACCTTGCAGATGACGGCGACGATGGGATGGTCGCGCAGGTTTTGACCGACACCAGGGAGTTCGTGGATCACCGGAATGCCCATCTCGCGCAGGTGGTCGGCCGGCCCGACGCCGGAGAGCATCAGGATCTGGGGAGACGCCATCGCTCCGGCGCTGAGCACGATCTGACCCGCCTCGACCTGGAACACCTCGCCGCCACTTTCGACCTCAACGCCGACGGCCGTTTTGCCTTCGAACAGGATGCGCCGGACCACCACGTTGGGTCGCACCGTCAGGTTCAGGCGATGTCGCACGGCGCGCAGGAACGTGAGCGCCGTGCTCATCCGCACGCCCTCGGGGTTGTTCATGGGAATCGGCCCGACACCGCCGGAATCGGGATGGTTCATGTCCTCGTCGGCCGGGTAGCCGGACTCAAGGCAGGATTGCACGAAGGCTTCCTGGAAGGGCAGCCAGGTCTCCCGGGCGAACCGGCGCACGGGTATCGGGCCCTCCGACCCGTGAAAGTCGTCGGTGATGTCCAGGTCCGTTTCCATCCTGCGAAAGTAGGGAAGGACGTCCACGAACCCCCAGCCTTCGTTGCCCTCCGCGGCCCAGCTATCGTAGTCCTCGGGCACGCCGCGGAGCAGGACCTGGCCGTTGATGGCGCTGGTGCCGCCGACGACT
>JAJDXU010000130.1 GCA_022823105.1 Dehalococcoidia bacterium | reverse complement strand
CAACACCTGCTGGATGGACTCCTCCACCGTCTGCCAGATCTCCTTCTGCGCGCAACAGCCCGCAAACATGCAGTCAGTGGGCAAAGTCAGGCAGTCCAGGGGCGACGCGTTCCCGTCGAGTTCCTGCATGATGTCGTAGAGGTTGATATGCTGCGGCGCTCTCGCCAGCAGGTGGCCGCCCTGAGGGCCCCGGCGGCTGTGCACGAACCCGCTCTTGTTCAGCGCGGACATCAGCCGCTCAAGGTACGATTCCGGAATGCCCTGCCGGTAGGCGATCACAGAGGTCTGCACCGGGCCGTCCCCGTAGCGCATGGCAAGCTCCACCAGCGCCCGGACGCCATAATCAACTCTCATGGGGATGCGCAAACCTACACCTCCGTCCGTTGAGAATTATACCCATTGACACACAGAATGCCAACCGGGTCGAAATAGCCAACGAAACGACCGATTTGCTACGCTTTTCGGCCATCCAATCGTGTCCTTCCCGCGCGGCGGCTCGACATCCCGGCGAGTGTCTCCGACCGGTTCTCGCTGACCCGGTCCGTGCTCAAGACGCGTCCGCCGCCCTGGGGCTCGTACGGCGATCATACACGGTCATGTAGGTGCCCAACCCGGTGGCGATCAACTGGTCCTCTGGACCGAATATCTCCATGTCTCCAACGATTATGCGACCTCCTCGGCTTTTGATGGTGGTCCGCGCCATCAGCTCGCCTTCCCGGGCCGGCGCAACGAAGTTCAGTTTCAACTCGATGGTGACGGCGTGCTCTCCCTCTTTCAGCAGCGACTTGCAGGCTCGGAAAAACGCGTAGTCGGCCAGCGCCACCAGGATCCCGCCCTGCACCGCGCCTGCTCCCTGCCGGTGGCGGTCTTCGACCGTCATATATGCCGTACCCACGCCGTTGGCCGATTCCCCCGGCCTTATTCCCAGCAGCTCGGCGAACGGCCCATCCTGCTCATTGGTCGACGATGATCCCTGGAGAGTCATGCGCTCCTCCCGTACCCAGGGTGCTCCCGTATCCAGGGCCCTGCTGTACCCAGCATGCTCCCGTACCCAGGGTAACTGCGGTTGATTGATCCGGGATTATAATCCGAAACGTCAATGCATCGCCCCGTCACGCCCGCTATACTAATCCCTCCGATGTTCCCGCCGCCAACACCAATCTTTTCCCATCGGTCCCGATATGGCTAAAGGCGTCCTCACCGCGCTCGCCGTGATGTTGGTGTGCACCATCGTTCCCATCGCCCAGGTGTTGCTGGCTCCCTTCGGCCCCTTCCTCGGCGCCTACTTCGGCATCCGGTCGGCGCCCACCGGAGATCGCACTCCATTGCTGGACGCCGCGATTTTTGGCTTCGCCGTCGGCGCAGCCTCCGCAGCGATCCTGGTGATTATCGCCCTGGTCATCACCCTCTCCGCGCCGATCCCCGGCAGATTTATCGTCCTCACCTGGATCGCCGTGGCAGTGTTCTCCGCCTACGTCGCCGGCATGGCCACCCTGGGCGGACTCTACCGACTGATGAAATCCCAAACCACTGCCGTCGCTCCGGCATCGGAGTCGGGCTGACCCATGGATCAGGCGTCCCTCGTCTCCCTCCTGGAAGGGGTCCGCGACGGCAGCGTCCCGGTGGCGGAAGCGTTGTCGGCGCTTCGCGACCTGCCGTACCAGGACCTCGGCTACGCCCGCCTGGACCATCACCGTCCCCTGCGCACCGGTTGGCCCGAGGTCGTGCTGGGCCAGGGAAAAACGCCCGAGCAGATCGCCGGCATTGTCCCGGAACTGGCCGGCCGCGGCCACCCCGTTCTCGTCACGCGGGCCTCGCCCGAGTCTTACGAGATGGTATCCGGAGTCATGCCGTCCGCGGAATACAATGAACTGGCCCGCTGCATCGTCGTCACCGCCGGCGGCCACGCCGAACCACGTCGCCGTGGCCTGCTGGTCGTCACTGCCGGCACCGCCGATTTGCCCGTCGCAGAGGAAGCATCCGTAACCGCCGAGTTGATGGGATGCTGCGTCGGCCGCCTCAATGACGTGGGCGTCGCCGGCCTGCATCGACTGCTGGACCGGCTGGAGCAGTTGCAAGCGGCCCGGGTGATTGTGGTGGTGGCCGGCATGGAGGCTGCCCTCGCCAGCGTCGTATCCGGCCTGGTCTCCGCCCCCGTCATAGCAGTGCCCACCAGCGTCGGCTACGGCGCCAGCTTTGATGGACTCGCCGCTCTGCTCGGGATGCTGAACGCGTGCGCCCCCGGCGTCAGCGTGGTGAATATCGACAACGGTTTCGGGGCCGGCTATCTCGCCGCCCAGATCTGCGCGATGACCGCCTCCGGAGACTCAGACCCGGCCGGTCCGGAGGCCGATTGAGCGGACGCAGTTGGCTGCTCCTGCTGCTGGTCACCATTGCGGCCTTCGCCGGCCTGCTGGTGTACGGCGACCTGCGCGAGGTGCGCGGGCTGCTGGTGGGTTCCCCGTCCCTCTATGCCGCATTCGCTGCGGCGCTCGGTCTCGCCGTCGTCAACTACGCGCTGCGATACCTCCGTTGGCTGCTGTACCTCCGCGCGTTGGACATCCGGGTGTCGGTTGCCGTTAGCGCCTCCGTTTTCGTCGCCGGCCTGGCCTTGTCCATCACCCCTGGGAAGGCTGGGGAACTGCTCAAGAGCGTATGGCTGAGCCGGCGCGCCGGAGTTCCCATCTCGGCCTCCGCGCCCGCCGTGGTCATGGAGCGCTTGACCGATGTCGTATCGGTCGCTCTCCTGGGTCTCACCGGAGCGCTCCTGCTGCCGCCCATCATCGCCCTGGCCGTGCTCGGGATCCTGGCGGTGATGGTGGTCGTTGGCGTCCTTGCCGCCTCACGGTTCGGCAGCGCCGCGCTACGATTGCCCATCCTCCGGCGATGGCGGGAGCCGCTGGCTCACTCCCAGGAGGGCCTTCGCCGGCTCATGTCTCCGCCCATGCTGGCGGCCGCAGTGGTCCTGGGCGCGCTGGCGTGGGCCGCGGAGGGCCTGGCCCTGTGGATCATCGTCGTTGGCATCGACGAACACATCTCGCCGTTGCTCGCCATACCAATCTCGGCCGCCGCCGCTCTGGTGGGCGCAATCACCGCCCTCCCCGGCGGCCTGGTCGGCTTTGAGGGCAGCATGGTCGCCCTCTTGCGCCAGTCCGGACTCGAAGCCGCGCCGGCAGCATTCGCCACGCTGCTCACCCGACTGGCCACCCTCTGGTTCGCGGTGCTGATCGGTCTGCTCGCGTGGTTGTGGATCAGTCGCACCGAGCCTCGCAGGATCGAGGCCGAATCGCCCACCGGAATTTCCGCCGAAAATCCATGAGCATCGCGTAATCCATGAGCATCGTTGCCGGCCTCGTCAGGACCGCCCGACCCCGGCAGTGGGTCAAGAATCTGCTGGTCTTTTTGCCCCTGATGTTCGCGGTGGACCTGGTCTGGTCCGCCGGCGATCTTCGCACGCTGCTGCCCTACGCTCCCCGGCTGGGCATCCTGTTCGCCGCGTTCTGCGCCCTGTCGTCCGCCATATATATCCTCAACGATTGCGCCGACCGCAACGCTGACCGTCAACATCCAACCAAGCGCAACCGTCCCATCGCGTCCGGCGCTGTGTCGCTCCCGGTCGCGGTTATAACCTGCATCGCTCTGTCCATCGCCGGCATCGCGGCCCTCTATGCCATATCCGCGCCGCCGTACCATGTGTTGCTGGTGATCGGAATCGTCTACCTGGCGCTCAACGTCGCTTACTCTCTGAAACTGAAATCGGTGGCGCTGGTGGACGTGATGATCGTGGCCGCCGGTTACGTGCTCCGCGCCGTGGCGGGCGCCGTGGCCGTCGGCGCAACGCCGTCGCCGTGGCTATACGCCGTTACCGCCGCCGGGGCGCTGTTCATCGTGATCGGACGGCGTTACGCCGAGGCCCGGCTCGCCGGACCCGATCCGGACGCCCAGCGGGCCACCCTGCAGCACTACGGCCCGCCGGTGGGCGGCCAACTGCTGGTCCTGTCCGCCACCGCCGCGCTGGTCAGCTACACCCTGTACGCCGTCGAGGCCGACAACCTGCCGGCGAACAACACCATGCTGCTCACCGTGCCGCTGGTCATATTCGGCCTGTTCCGATACCTGTACCTCCTCAACCACAGCCGGGACGCCGAATCGCCGGAAATGCTCATGCTCCGCGACGTCCCCCTGCTGCTGTCGATCATCGCATGGGTGGTCGTCGCCGGAGCGGTGCTCGTGCTGAACTGACCGAAGGCCGCGCCGTGCTAAAATCAGGCTGGGAGATCCGCAAGGGATAAATGATCGTGGATTGGCGAGATTGTTCCTGATCTGCTGGCCTCTTAGTCCTTGAAAAACACACCATGGCGGCCAGGGTGGGCGCGCCCGCCATCCCAACCACTATCACCGTGAGCCACTGCATCCCCGGCACGAATACGGGCGGTCCTCCAATACGGGCAGTCCTCCAATACGGGCAGTCCTCCCGGCGGGTTGTAGTAGCCCGGCTTGATCCGCTTGAGACGGGCCGCCTTGCTGGAGCGCACCGGATACGACCCCTCCAGGGCGATGCTCT
>JAJDXU010000452.1 GCA_022823105.1 Dehalococcoidia bacterium | reverse complement strand
GGTTCGGAGTTGGGCGAGTTGGTGGAAACTCTGAGCCAGGGCAGGCGCAACGTGATCCTGCTGCCGCGGCCGTTCGATTTCATGCCGCCAGCCATCGCGGCTAACGCCATCGAAGACGGCGCCGATCCAGACCAACCCGTTACCGTGTTTCAGCGCCTGACGCTGCCCGATGAGCAGCGATGGGATGGGACACTGTCGCAATGCGCCGAATTGACCGACGAATTCAGCGACTTGTCCATCATGGTGTTCCCACGCACCGAAGGCGACCACGACTGACATGACGACGCAAACGGCAACCGACACCGCCACCATCGTCCTGGTCACCACCGCGGATACGGACATCCTCACCGCGGAACGGGCGCTTTTCGATATGCCTTGGGGTGATGCGATCAAGGTTCACGCGTTCAACCCCGTTGCGCTGGAAGGCGAGGGTGAAACCGCGGAATCCGCCCGAGCCCAATTGTTGGAAACCGCCAGCAACGCTGCGGTGGTCGTGTTGCGTTTGTTGGGCGGACGACGGGCGTTGGGCGAAGCGTTCGAGCCGCTGGTGGAGGTCTGCCGAGCCAACGGGATTCCGCTGATCGCGTGTCCCGGTCACCAGGAATGGGACGAGGATCTGGTCACCGCATGCACCGCGCCGGTGGCGGAGGTCGAAACCGTATTCTCCTACCTGATGCGCGGCGGGGTGCTCAACTTCCGCAACCTTTTCCTTTTCCTGGCCGACACCTACCTGGGCACCGATTACGGGCATGAAGCGCCAGCCCCAATGCCGTGGCGCGGTGTGTATCACCCGGAGGTGGCGGAAGGCACCGATGCTGTTGATTACATCGCGGCGCGGTTCGTGGACGGGCGTCCGTCGGTGGGCGTTCTCTTCTACCGCGCGCACTGGATGAGTGGCAACCTCGCATTCCTGGACGACCTTATCCGACGGCTGGAATCCCAGGACGTAAACGTCTTGCCCGTCTTTTCCTACAGCCTCAAGCACCAGCCGGAGGAAGAGGATGACGATGGCGGACACACCCTCACGGAGTACATGGTCGATGCTTCGGGCGCTCCCCGGGTGGACTGCATCGTAAACACCATGGGCCTCGCCATGAGCGACCTGGACCATCAGCAAGGCGGCACCGGAGCCACCGTGGCCACCGGTTGGTCCCAGGAGTTGCTGGACCAACTGGACGTGCCCATCATCCAGGGTATCGTGAGCACTGGAAGCAGGTCGGAATGGGTGGAGAGTTCGCTGGGCCTCGGTCCCATCGATACCGCGATGAACGTGGCGTTCCCGGAGTTTGACGGTCGCATCATCACCGTCCCGGTATCGTTCAAAGAAGAAACGGGAACCGCCGCCAACGGGCTGTCGGCGGGACGGATGCAGCGCTATGTCGCCGAACCCGACCGCATGGATTACCTGGCCAGATTGGCCGCGCGGCACGCCGTGCTCCGTCGCAAGGCCAACGCGGACAAGCGCGTCGCCATCATCCTGAGTAACTACCCCACCAAGGACGCACGCATCGGCAACGCCGTGGGGTTGGACACGCCGGCGTCCGCGATCAACATGCTGCACGCCCTGAAGTCGGCCGGGTACCACGTGGAAGATATCCCGTCGGATGGCGACGAGCTGGTGCAAAGGATAATCGCCCGCTGCAGCAATGACACCGATACGCTCACCGAGGAGCAGTTGCGTTTGGCGGCAGGCCATGTCGAACGCCGGCAGTATTCCCAATGGTACGCAGGCTTTCCTCCGTCAGTACGCGGCGAACTCCAGGATTCATGGGGAGACCCGCCGGGCAACGTGTACCGGACCGGAGATCGCCTGGCAATCGCAGGGGTTCCCATGGGCAACGTGTTCGTGGGTTTGCAGCCGCCGCGAGGTTTCGGCGAGAATCCGATCTCCGTGTACCATAATCCTGACCTGACACCCACGCACCACTACATCGCCTACTACCGTTGGCTTCGGGATGTGTTCCAGGCCGATGCCATGATCCATATCGGCAAACATGGCACCCTGGAATGGCTGCCTGGCAAGGGCGTGGGGTTGTCCGCGGCCTGCTACCCGGAGGTTGCGCTGGACGACATTCCGCTGTTCTACCCGTTCATAGTGAACAATCCGGGCGAGGGGACTCAGGCGAAGCGCCGCACCCACGCGACCATAATCGACCACCTGATCCCGCCAATGACCACCGCCGATTCCTACGGCGACATCGCGAAGCTCGAACAGTTGATGGACGAGCACTACCAGTGCCAGACCCTTGATCCTGGCAAGCTGCCGACCCTGGAGGCCCAGATCTGGGAGATGGTTCAGCAGGCGGAGTTGCATCGCGACCTGGGTGTGGATGAACAGCCCGACGATTTCGGCGAGTTCATGCTGGAAATCGACGGGTACCTGTGTGAAATCAAGGACGCGCAAATCAAGGACGGCCTGCACACCCTGGGAGAGCCGCCCACGGCCGAACAGATGGTGGGCCTGTTGTGCGCATTGACGCGGCTGGACAACGGAGCGGTTCCAAGCCTCCGGCGCTCACTCGCCGAGGCGCTTGGGTATGACTACTACGCACTGCTGGAGAACCCGGCAGCCTCTGTCAACGGCAGCACGCCGTCCGCGCTGACCAACGGAGATCACGACGCGCCGATACGCAATGCCGGCGACGTGATCGAAGCCCTGGAATCGCTGTGTCGGCAGGCGTACCAAAGGTTGTGCGACGACGGTTTCCCGGCGCATCTCATACCGACGGTGGTGGTCGACATCCTGGGCGGCCCCGATTCCCGTACGGAAAGCGTGCTGTCCTACGTCGGCCAGCACATTTACCCGTCGTTGCTGCGCACCACCGATGAGATCGACAACCTGCTGCGGGGCCTGGAAGGGCGATTCGTTCCGCCCGGCCCGTCGGGGGCGCCGACCCGCGGCATGGTGAACGTCCTGCCCACCGGCCGGAATTTCTATTCGGTGGATCCTCGGGCGCTGCCATCCCCGACTGCTTGGGACGTGGGCAAGGCGCTGGGGGACGCCCTCTTGCAGAAGTACCTCGACGAGGAGGGCGCCTATCCGGAGATGGTGGGCGTTGTCGTGTGGGGAACCTCTGCCATGCGTACCCACGGCGACGACATCGCGCAGATCCTTTACCTGCTGGGCGTCAAACCGGTGTGGCAGGCTGAGAGCCGTCGGGTGAGTGGGCTTGAGGTAATTCCCTTAGAAGAACTCGGACGTCCCCGCATTGACGTTACCGTCCGCATCAGCGGATTCTTCCGGGACGCTTTCCCCAACCTGATCTACCTGATCGACCAGGCCGTTGCTCTGGCTGCGTCTCAGGACGAGCCCCCGGACAGCAATTTCATCGTCAAGCACGTTCGGGAGGATGCCGAACAACGGGCAGCTGACCCGGACGGCGACGCGGCAACCGAGAGCGCGGGCAACCCTGCTTTATTCCGTATCTTCGGGAGCAAGCCGGGGTCATACGGCGCGGGTATCCTGGGCGTCCTGGACGAGCGCAACTGGGAGTCGGTGCACGACCTTGCCGAGGTCTACACCGCCTGGGGCGGCTACGCTTATTCCCGGCAGGACTTCGGGGTTACGGCTCGCCGGGAGTTCCGGACCCGTTTCGGCCAGATAGTCATCGCGGCCAAGAATCAGGACAACCGCGAGCACGATGTGTTCGACAGCGACGACTACATGCAATATCACGGCGGGATGATCGCCACCGTGCGCTCGCTCACGGGCAGGAATCCGCGCCAATTCTTCGGAGACAGCAGCGATCCGACCCGCGCTCGCGTGCGCGATTTGCAGGATGAAGCCCGCCGCGTTTTCCGCAGTCGGGTAGTCAATCCCAAGTGGATGCAGTCCATGCAGCGGCACGGCTACAAGGGCGCGTTCGAGCTGGCGGCCACCGTTGACTACATGTTTGGCTACGATGCCACCGCGCAGGTCATCGAGGACTGGATGTATGAGGACGTAACGGAAGAGTACGTCCTGAATCCTGATATGCAGGAGTTTTTCCGGCAGAGCAACCCCTGGGCATTGCGCGGTATCGTGGAGCGGCTCCTGGAAGCCGTTCAGCGTGGTCTGTGGGAAAATCCGCCGCCGGAGATGCTCGAACAGCTGCGCCAGATGTACCTGGATCTGGAAACGGACATCGAGGCGCGGCAGGAATCGGGCGCGATGCGGAACCCGGCATCCGGAACGTGATTTGGGAGGTGACCCAATGGAATACACCCTGGATTTGCTCAAGGAACTGACCAGCGACCCGAAGATGATGTGGGTCGTCGGCGGAGGATCCGTGGTCAGCGAGAACCATGCTCACGGCATCAAGGAACCGGACGTGCACAATGGGTGGGCCACCATCGAGGCCGACAACTGGCATTTCCACCTCCAGCTGGAGCGGATCGACGGCATACAGTTCGTGGAAGCCACCAGCCACGGTGATCTCAAGTCGTACTACGTGCGATTCTCCCACAACTGGGACGACACGCTGGTTCGATGCTATTTTCCCAACCCCTATCTGGACGATAACGAGAAGCGTACCGAATTGCAGCCCGACAAGCTGCGGGCGTTCGAAGAGGCGCGCGATCGCTGGGTCGGCAAAGAGGACGACCTGATATTCGTGGAACGTTAGGCAAACTATTCACCAATATCATCGGGTCGCCGTTATTGTGCGGCCGACTGCAAGACACAAAAATGCCACCCATATCTGTGGCGCAAATGGTCCAACGAAACAAAATCAGAGGAGTGAAAATATGGGCATCGTCAATCGTTTCCTTTCCGTGACCAATACGGCCGCCTGGGCTCCGTGGCTGGTGCTCGGTGCCATTGCCCTGTATTTGGTTGGTTATGTGGATGGTGGAGTCCACGCCGCTGCGGCCGGGTCTCCCGCGGTCCTGAACACCGTTCACGAGTTTTTCCATCACGCGCGCCACGTAGCGTTCATGTGCCACTAGGCTTGACCGTGCCCGGCGTCGTATGGCGCCGGGCCACTTTCCGGAGTTCGACAAGGTCGAACTCAGCATGGGCGAGTTTCGCCGCGCGGGCGCTCATTGAGCGTCGGGAGGAGTGCGCTGTGAATCTGCCTGATTGGTTTCACCGTTTCCCATGAGGTCGCCGACTTCGTGACCGGTAAACGCGCTCAATCAGAAATTCACTGGAGGTCAATGATGACACGCATTCTTCCGACTTCGCTAATTGTGGGAGTCATTGTAGGTCTGTTGGTGGCAGCCTACATGAACATTTTCAACGTTCCGGTAATGGAGTGGGCCATTGCCCTGGAAGGTTGTGACATTGACCGAGCGGGTTGTGCCGAACAGTTGGTTGCAGGCGAAGAAGACGAACCACTGCCGCTGGGCGTCTTGACCACTCTCGGAGGCCAGCGCGTGGGGATGACAATTGGTCTGGCCGTGATTGGTATCCTGTACGCGGCGATATTCACCGGGCTGTATCACCTGTTGCGTACCGCAACTCCGGGCTGGAACCCCTGGGCATGGGCCGCGGTGGCCGGATTGCTGGGGTTCTGGGGTGTTTCCATGTACACCCAGATCAAGTTCCCTTTGAATCCCCCGGGGATTGGCGACGAGGGGACACTGCTCGCCCAACAGGGTTTCCAATTCCTGTTCATAGCAGTTTCTACCATTTCCGTGGCGTTGGTGATTTAC
This sequence comes from Dehalococcoidia bacterium, assembly GCA_022823105.1. Classification (GTDB taxonomy): domain Bacteria; phylum Chloroflexota; class Dehalococcoidia; order Lucifugimonadales; family UBA3495; genus Bin87. Next base: position 2,567 of record JAJDXU010000452.1, on the reverse strand, counting down.
GGTGTGGGTCTGATCAACCGCAGCTCCGCCGGCTCTGGACGCTGGATTCGATACGCGGGGATAGGCCTGGCTTACGCGGCGGTAGCCCTGCTGTTGGCATTCGCGGTCCCCAGCGTTCGGGACGCCGCGCCTGACTGGCTGCCTCCGGAACTCACTATAATGTTCCGTACCATCACCGCGGGCGGGCATTTCCTGCTATGGATGGGCATCGCGTTCGCCACCATCGGGTATCGTGTCTATCGGGAACGCGATGTTCACGCCTATCCGCAGTCTTCGGCTGCAACCGCCTGATTGAGTTCTGACATGACGCAACCTTCCGCCGGGCGTGAGCCCCGTTTCCCCTTCACCGCAATCGTCGGCCAGACGCCCATGAAGCGGGCGCTCCTGCTGAACGCCATCAACCCGCGCATCGGCGGGGTGCTGGTGCGCGGCAAGAAGGGCACGGCCAAGAGCACCGCCGTCCGTTCACTGGCTGCGCTGCTGCCGCAGGTGCCGGTGGTGCCCGGGTGTCCGTACAGTTGCCAGCCGGGCAGTCCCCAGGAGGTTTGCCAGTGGTGCCAGCAGGCCGGCCGCGCCAGGGCCGGGTCCGAGCGGCAGGTGCGCATCGTTGACCTGCCGGTGGGCGCGACGGAGGACCGTCTGGTGGGTTCTCTGGACATCGAACAGGCCATCAAATCCGGGGAAAAGAATTTTGAGCCGGGGTTGATCGCGGCGGCGCACCGGGGCATCCTGTACATTGACGAGGTCAACCTGCTCAACGATCACCTGGTGGACGTGCTTCTGGACGCCGCGGCGATGGGCCGCAACTATGTGGAGCGGGAGGGCATCTCGGTTAGCCACGACGCAGAGTTCATGCTCGTCGGCACGATGAACCCGGAGGAGGGCGACCTGCGTCCGCAGTTGCTGGACCGTTTCGGGCTCGCCGTGGAGGTTGACGGCGTATTCCAGCCGGAAGAGCGGCGCGAGGTGGTGCGGCGGCGGATGGCCTTTGAGGCCGCGCCCTTCGACTTCATGGACAACTGGGCGGACGCGGAGCAGGAAGAACGGGACCGATTGCTGGCGAGTCAGCAACTTTTGTCGGATGTGATTGTCCCCGACGACATACTGGAGCTGATCACTGACATCTGCGCCGAATACCAGGTGGACGGCTTGCGCGGCGACATCGTGATGTACAAGACGGCCAGCACCATCGCCGCCTACGAGGGCAGAACCGTGGTCGATGTGGACAATGTGCGCGAGGCGGCGCTGATGGCGCTCCTCCATCGCCAACGCAGGCAGCCTTTCCAGCAGCCTCACCTGGTCACGGAGCAACTCGACAACATGCTGGAAGATTACCAGAACCAGCAACGCAACCGGGAGCCCTCTGCCAACGACGAATCGCACCAGGATGACCCCGCCGACGATAGCGATAGAGAACCCGATCCTCCGGACGAAGCAGCGGATGAATCCGCGGACACCGCTCTTGGTGACGAGTGGTTCGAGATCGGCGACCCGTACGCGGTGCAGAATCTACAGGTCCAACCACCCGACCGTCGTGCCCGCCGTGCGTCGGGCAGGCGCGCCACCACCGTCAGCGGCTCGTCCGTGGGGCGCTACGTCGCCGCGCGCGTTCCCGAAGGTCAAGCCACCGACCTGGCACTGGATGCCACGCTCAGGGCCGCGGCGCCATACCAGGAATCGCGCCGCCAGAATGCTGGCAGTGCATCGGCTGCGCTGCTGGTGGAGCCGTGGGACGTGCGAGAGAAGGTGCGCGAAACCCACACGGGCTCGCTGATCCTGTTCGTGGTCGACGCCAGCGGCTCGATGGGGGCGCAGCGCAGGATGGTCGCCGTGAAAGGGGCCGTGATGTCGCTGCTCTTGGACGCTTACCAACGTCGGGATCGGGTGGGACTGATCGCGTTTCGGGGCACAGGCGCGGATCTGCTCCTGCCCCCAACCGGCAGCGTAGAGATGGCCCAGTGGTGCCTGCAGGAGATGCCCACGGGCGGTCGGACTCCGTTGGCTCGTGCGCTCTACGTCGCCCTGGAAACCCTGGAAACGGAGCGATTGAAAGACCGGGACGTGCTCCCGCTATTGGTGCTCCTGTCCGATGGACGGGCCAACGTTTCGCTCGCCGGAGACCAGCTGACGCAGCTCACCGTCTCCGACCCGGAGGTGCAGAACCTGGCCCGCACCGTCGCCGAGGCTAAAATACCCGCCGTGGTGGTGGACACGGAGCAGGACTTCATAAAGCTGGGGTTGGCTGAGGGGATTGCTGATTCGATGTCGGCCCGGTGCATCAAGCTTGACGACCTGGCGGCGGAAAGTCTTGCCGATGCGGTGCGGCGTGAGCTGCCCGGGGAGACCCCGAGCGCCACTGTGATAACATGATTGAATCCCGATTTCACCGCGAGGATCACGATGCCGCGCACGCTCCCACACGCCGATATGGATAAAATCCTGTCTCTGTCCAAGCGACGGGGTTTCGTTTTTCAGTCCAGCGAGGTGTACGGGGGTTTGGGATCCACATGGGACTACGGGCCGCTGGGTGTTGAGCTCAAGCGCAACGTCAAGGAGGCTTGGTGGCG
>JAJDXU010000113.1 GCA_022823105.1 Dehalococcoidia bacterium | reverse complement strand
GTGACGACCTGGGTACAACAGAAAATGACGCAGATGCCGTCGCCGGATCCGCGACAGCAGTCAAGTCAAACGATGATGTTGTGGATGATGCCGATCTTCCTGGGAGCTTTCTCCCTGGGTTGGCCGAGCGGGTTGCCGCTGTACTGGGTCGTGTCCAACCTCATCGGGATAGGCATACAGTATTTCATTACCGGTTGGGGGCCGCTATTCCCATTGTTCCCGCGACGCGGCGAGGAACCTCCGGAACCCGCGCCAGCGGCGGCAGCTCCCGACCAACAGGAGAGTAGCAGCGATGGATCAGATAGTTCAAACCGGGAGAACCGTAGAAGAGGCCGAAGAGCAGGCGCTCGCAGCTCTCGGCGCCGACCGCAGCGAGGTAGAGGTAGAAATACTAAGTAGGGGTCGGCAGGGGTTCCTGGGGATCGGCGGCGAGTTGGCCGAGGTCCGGGTTACCCGAGTCTCCGGAGGGGAGGCGCCCGCGGCGGAACCCGAACCTGAGCCGGAGGATGATGGAGAACAACCCGGCGATGTGGAGGCCGAGGCGGAAGAGCGGGATCCTGTCCCCATTGCAGCGGGAACCCCGGCGGAGGCGGCGGTTCAGGCAGTTGAGCGAATCCTGTCAACGGTCGGAGCCGAAGTGGACGTTACACTGCGGTCCGCCCACGACGAATTTACGGGGGGCCCGGTCATTGACATCAATGGTCCGGATTCCGGGCTGCTGATCGGCCGGCGGGGCAACACGCTGCAATCGCTGCAGTTCATTGTGCAGAGTATCGTCCGGCAGCAATTCGAAGAGGAGAATATCAGGGTCGCGCTGGACGTTGAGCAATATCGCCAGCGAAGGGAAGACTCGCTGCGGGAGATGGCCGACCGGGTGGCGAGCCGCGTTTCGCAGACCGGCCGGAGTATCACGCTGGAACCCATGCCGCCGTCGGACCGGCGGGTAATTCACCTTTATCTGGACGGCAGGCAGGGCATCAGGACCGAGAGCGTGGGATACGGGGAGAGCCGTAAAATCCAGATCATCTCCGAGCCGGATTAGACTCCCAACATCAGATGGATGCAGCAGCGTTGACCCCGCGCGGCCGGCCCAATAGAATGCAGACATGAGCCTGCCGTCCTACGGCCCCCGGCACGACGACCCGTTCGATCATCCGCGCGAGGAGTGCGGGGTCGTTGGCATACACAGTCCGGGGATGCACAGCGCTACGTTGGCTGCCATCGGACTCTTCGCGCTGCAACATCGGGGGCAGGAATCGGCCGGGGTCGCGGCGGCGGAAGATGGTGCGATCCGCGTTCATACCGGGATGGGGTTGGTGTCCGAGGCATTTCGGGACGGAGACCTCGACGGGATTCGGGGCGACAAGGCGATCGGGCATACCCGGTATTCGACAACCGGAGCCAGCGACGCGTGCAATGCCCAACCGCTGGTGGTGGATGGGGCAAACGGGACAGTGGCGATAGCGCACAACGGTAACATCATCAACTCGGTGCAACTGCGGGAACAACTGCGGGAACGTCTGGGTTGCCGGTTTGACACCACGACCGATACCGAAGTGATTGCTCACCTGCTGGCGAACGCGCCCGGCGACTCGTGGCCGGAGCGCCTGTTCCACGGCATGAAGGTGATGGACGGAGCATTCTCGCTGGCGATCCTCACGCCGGATGCGCTGATCGCCGCGCGGGACCCGTTGGGCATACGCCCGCTGTGTCTGGGCCGGCTGCCGGAAAGCGAAGGGCACGGGTGGGTTTTCGGTTCGGAAACCTGCGCATTGGATCACATGCAGGCGGATTTCGTACGTGAGTTGGAGCCCGGGGAAGTGGTGGTGATTGACGCAGATGGGATCAGGTCGGAGGTTTACCGGGGCGACGAGCGTCGAGAGCGAGCCCTGTGCGTTTTTGAGTGGATTTATTTCGCGCGCCCGGACAGCATGATGGACGGTCGGTTGATGCACACCGTGCGGGAGGAGATGGGCGCGCAGCTGGCCAGGGAGCATCCGATCGACGCTGACCTGGTGATCGGGATTCCGGATTCCTCCACCTCGGCGGCGCAGGGATACGCCAAGGAGTCAGGGATCCCCATTGCGAACGGGTTGGTGAGAAACCGGTACGTGGGGCGGACGTTCATCGAGCCGGAGCAGCAACGACGGGACCGGGGGGTGCGGCAGAAGTTCAACCCGATGCCGTCCGTGTTGCGGGGGCAGAGGTTGGTGGTGGTGGATGACAGCATCGTGAGGGGCACGACGACGCCGCACGTTGTGGAGTTGCTCAAGAAAGCGGGGGCCACGGAGATTCACCTGCGGGTGTGCGCACCTCCCATCAAGCACCCGTGTTATCTGGGTGTGGACATGGCGACGCGAGAAGAATTGATCGCCGCCAACAAGACGATCGAAGAGATCCGCGCGCTAACCGGGGCGGATACGCTGGGGTATCTGAGCGTCGGCGGACTGCTGGACGTGGCCCGGGGACAGCAGCAGGGGGGATTCTGCGACGCCTGTTTCACCGGAAACTACCCGGTGCCGGTGCAGTTGGACTTCTCCAAAATGGGACTGGCTCGCACGGCGTAGCCCTGAGCGGCGAACGAGGTCGGGTTGAGCACGATAGAGTCCGGAACCTACGCAGCAGCCGGGGTGTCGCTGGACGCGATGGACGGTCTGAAGGACCGGATCAAAGGGTTTGCAGCGTTGACTCATGGCCCGGAGGTGCTGGACAGCGGGGGCGGGTTCGCCGGACTATACGCGCTGGGAGAGCATGCGGACCCGGTGTTGGTGGCGAGCACGGACGGGGTGGGCACCAAGTTGAGGATCGCCGCGCAGATGGGGCATTTCGAAGGCGTGGGGCAGGATCTGGTGACCCTCAACGTGAACGACATTTTGACGAAAGGCGCGAGGCCGCTGTTCTTCCTGGATTACGTGTCGTTCACGACCTTCGACGAGCACCGGTTGGAAATGCTGATGCGCGGCATCGTCTGGGGCTGCCGAGAGGCCGGATGCGCGTTGATCGGCGGCGAAACCGCACAATTGCCGGGCGTGTACGGCGCCACCGATTTTGACCTGGCCGGTTTCGTGGTGGGCGTGGCGGAGCGTGGGCGATTGCTGAACGGCTCCGGTGTGGCGCCGGGGGACCGGCTGATCGGGATACCATCCAGCGGGGTGCATACCAACGGATTCTCGCTGGTGCGGAAGGCTTTCAACCTGGACGATGACCCGTCGGCGCTGTTTCGCCCATGTCCCGGCATGGACCGGAATCTGGGGGACGAGCTAATGGTGCGGCATCGGGCGTACTATCCCATGCTGGAGCCGTACCTTGGGAGGGTCAAGGCGCTGAGCCACATCACGGGCGGCGGATTGCCGGGCAAAATGCCGGCGTCGTTGCCCGGCGGTTTGGCGGCGGAGTTCCGGATGGGGTCTTGGATGATTCCACCGGTTTTTGGCGCGATCCAGGCAGCGGGCGGCGTCGACGCCGACGAGATGTATCGGGTATTCAACATGGGGTTGGGCATGGTCGCGGTGTGCGATGATGAAGGGGCCGAAGAGTTATTGGGCGGATTGGATGATGCCGTTGAAGTGGGCCGCATAGTAGAGCAAGAGGGAGAAGCAAGGACGATTTTACGACAAGGTTAGCCAGACGCGAGGCAGGTGGAGATATGGGACTGAAAAACCCGTTCCGGCGCAACAAGGCGCGCGATGAAGGCACACCGATTGAGGTCATGCACAACCCGTGGTGGGCGTGGGGACCGTTGGGGTTGATATGGTTTGGGGGACACCACGGCAGCCACCCCGTGGACGGAGGCAATTTGCACCATCCCGGCGACGCGGGGCACATCAACCACCCCACCGATCCGGGCGCCGGGATGGGTGGATTTGACGGGGGCGGAGGCGGCGGTTTCTGACCCGCAACCACAACCGTAAAGGGAGACCACTGGAAAGTTGAAAGCCTTACTCAGCGTATTCGACAAAACGGGGATTGAGGAACTCGGAGAACGTCTTTCGGGAGCCGGGTTTGAGTTAATCAGCACGGGAGGAACGCACAGGAGCCTGTCTGACGCGGGTGTACCGGTTCGGCAGGTGTCCGACGTTACCGGATCTCCGGAAATCCTGGACGGCCGGGTCAAAACCCTGCACCCGGTGATTCACGGCGGATTGCTGGCGCGCCGGGATTCGGCGGACCACATGGCCGAACTGGAGAGCCACGGCATTGGTGCGATCGATGTTGTGGTGGTAAACCTGTATCCGTTTGTCGAAACCATCAGCAAGCCGGACGTGAGCCTGGACGATGCCCTGGAGAACATAGACATCGGCGGTCCGACGATGCTGCGGGCCGCGGCCAAGAACTTTCCGTCGGTGGCCGTGGTGGTCGATCCAGCAGACTATGGATGGGTCGCGGATGCGCTGGCCGGCGGAGGGCTGGATCAGGAGCAGCGGCGTGGCCTGGCGGCCAAGGCGTTCCAGCACGTTGCGGTTTACGACGCGGCCGTGGCGGATTACCTGGCGTCGGGTCGGGCTGATGACGCGGAGATGCCGCAGCAGGTTACCATCGGTCTTGAACGGGTATCGTCGCTACGGTACGGCGAGAACCCGCACCAGATGGGAGCGCTCTACGTGCCGGCCAACGGGGGTTCGGGTGGACTGGCTCGGGCGAGGCAACTGCACGGCCGGGAGCTGTCTTTCAACAACCTGATGGACGCCGATGCGGCATGGCGCACGGTGAGCGATTACGCCGAGCCGGCAGTTTGCGTGATCAAGCACGCAAATCCATGCGGCCTGGCCTCTCGGGATGATCTGGCCTCGGCGTACCAACTCGCATACGAGGGCGACCCGGTTTCGGCGTTTGGCGGCATTGTGGGGTTCAACCGCAACGTGACCGCCGAGGCTGCGGATGCGATGGGTCCGGTTTTCTACGAAGTGGTGGTTGCCCCGGGCTACGATGGTGACGCGCTGGAGATTTTGCAGCGCAAGCGGAACCTCCGGATATTGGCGGTGGACAAAGCCGAATCTGCCAGTGGAGCGTCCGTTTACGACATTCGCCCGCTGAGTGGCGGGATGCTGGTGCAGGACCCCGACGTGATCGATGAGGACCCGCATTCGTGGCAGACCGCGACGCAACGAGCGCCAAGCGAATCGGAACTGGCCGACCTGGGGTTTGCCTGGAAAGCGGTCAAGCACATCAAGTCCAACGCCATTGCGTTTGTGAAAGACCGGCAATTGGTCGGGATGGGCGCAGGACAACCCAATCGCGTGGTGAGCGTGCATCTTTCGCAACGCGCGGCGGGTGAAAAAGCAGACGGTTGCGTGCTGGCATCCGACGCGTTTTTCCCCTTCCCGGACAACATTGAACTGGCAGCGGAGGCGGGGATCACCGCGATTGTGCAGCCGGGCGGGTCAATTCGGGATGATGAGGTGATCGCGGCGGCGGACGCGGCGGGAATCGCGATGGTGTTCACGGGCGTCCGGCATTTCCGCCACTGATCCGGGCGATTGGACGCGTACCTGGACATCGAGACCACCGGATTCATCGGTGGCGGTTCCTATCCGACGGTGGTGGGCATCGCCATCGACTTCCCCGGCGACTGGTCGGTGGAACAGCTGGTGGGGGACGAGATAACGCCGGCGGCGATTGAGCACGTGCTCGAGGGCGTTACGACCATCTACACGTTCAACGGCGGGAGTTTCGATCTGCCATTCCTGGCCTGGAAGCCCGGCGTTGACCTGCGCCGAAGGTTTGAGCACCACGACCTGATGCACATCAGCCGGCGCTTCGGGTTGCGCGGGGGACTGAAACGCATCGAGCGGGCGCTGGGTATCGGGCGCAGCGACCTGCCGGAGATGGATGGGCACGATGCCGTTCTGCTCTGGCGAAAATATTTTAACGAGGGGAATACGTCGGCCCTGGAGCTTCTGCTGGAATACAACCGGGCCGACGTTGAAAATCTCCACACTCTGCGGAATATCCTGCAGGAGCAACACAACTGGAGGTCATAACCGTTGGAACTTGGACTGAAGGGGAAAAAACGTAGTGGTGACCGGAGGCGGCAACAACATCGGGCGGGCCATCACGCTGGCGTTCGCCGCCGAGGGTTGCAACATCGGCATCGGGGAGTTGAACCATGACGCTGGCCGCCGGGTCGTGAAGGAAGTGAAGGCGATGGGAACCGGCGCCACGGCCACGGTGATCGATGCGGACGTGACGGACCGCGCCAAGTCGGAGGCAATGATCGCGGAAGCGATCTCCCAGCTAGGCAGCGTGGACGTGCTGGTGAACAACGTAGGTTGGACGATAGACCGCCTGTTTATTGAAAAGTCCCGCGAGGAGCACGTCAAAGAAGTGGACGTTAACCTATGGGGCGCGATTAACTGCATCCACGCGGCGCTGCCGCACATGATTGAGCGGCAACAAGGCGCGGTGGTCAGCATCAGCAGCGACGCCGGCCGGATGGGCGAGTACCGGGAGGCGGTCTATTCGGCGTGCAAGGCGGGAGTAATCGCGCTGAGCAAATCGCTGGCGCGGGAAACCGGGCGCTACGGGCTGCGTTTCAACATGGTGTGTCCGGGGTTGGTTGCGCCACCGCAGGAAGAGGTGGTTGGCACGGAAAGCATGTGGGCGCAGGGGATGGAGGAGTTGTTCACGGAGGACGTGCTGGAGAGGGCGAAGCGGGCGTATCCGCTACGGCGCATGGGCACGGCGCAGGAGGTAGCGAACGCCGTGGTATTCCTGGCGTCGGACGCGGCGAGTTTCATCACGGGGCAGACGCTGAGCGTTTCCGGCGGTTACACGATGGCGTAGGTTGGCGGGAAAGGCGGGATAAGTATAGGGGCGGGTTTCAAACCCGCCCCTACAGGAAACCGGTTGGATTAATCGGCTTACTGCTGGTTGGTGCCAACCAAGGCCCAGGCCTTCTCTTCCATGGCGGGGATGACCGCCTGGACGAGATCGTTGTCGACGTTGGCGGCGACGGTGGGGTAGCCGGCTCGGTCGATCATATTGGCCAAGTTGCCGCACTTGAACTGGTCGAGAGTCCAGGCCAGCGTGTGCCCGCTGGTGGTGGTGTCCCAGTAGATGCGGACGTCCTGGTTGCGGGGGCCGTAGTGATAGTGCGGCGCGATCTCGAAGCAGTCAAAGGCCAGGAGCTCGAATTCCTGCCCGAGGTGATCGGTCAGCACGTGGATGGCCACGCCACGGTCGTTGGCAGCGCCGATGTTGGAGCGGAACTCCACTCCGAAGCGGATGTTGCCAGCCTCATAGATGTGGTCGCCGCGGAAGTGGGTGACGGTGCGGCGCTCGTCGCGGGCCTTGCCCAGCGCGCAGGCCTCAACCTCGTCCATTTTATTCTCGTCGATGCCCTGGGACTCGACGGCAGCGGCCAGTTCCTCGTAGCCGGCGCGGCGGACCATAGCCGGCAGGTTGGTGCGGATATTCTTGAGGGTCCAGCCCAACGGAGTGCCGACGGTAGTCTTGTCCATGTGCAGCCGGATGTTCATGTTCTCCGGGCCGTAATGATAGTGCGGGTCCTGGTCGAAGCAGTCGAACCGCAGAATCTCGGTGTCGTTGCCATCAACATCGCCGTAAACCTGGACCATGAGGCCCTGGTCGGGCATGATTTCCTGTCGGTAGGACAGCGCTACGTCCACCGGACCAACATTGATAATGGTGTCTCCCTTTTCCATGTGCTCGCCTCCACTTGGTATAAGTTAAGATTGCAGCGGCAGCCGAGTTTGGCTGCTGAGTTTGCTGGGATTATAGCATCGCGTTGGATAATGACAAGAACGCTTTTTATGATTTCAACCAAATGGGTCTGCGCCGACGTATGCAAATTTACAATCTCATTGATCAGGGGTAGGTAATGACGCGAAATCGGCACGAAATTGGGGCGGATTTTCCGGGGGCAGCTACGCCTGCGGGGAGCGTTGTGGCGTTTTACGGGCCCGGGAGGGTCGTGGTACGGGGGAAGGTGACGGGCATACGGCTCAGGCGTGTGGACGTGGCGGGCGACGACGGAAACGAGTGGTCGGTGCCGTACGAAGCGATTCAGGCAGTCGAAAGTGCTCCGGTAGTTGAGTGTGGGCTTGCCGCAGTGGAACGGATAGCCCACGGCCTCATGGAACGGAACCTCGCCAACGGTGCGATGCCGGACGGGTGGACGTTTGGATTCGACCTGGCCCCGTCGCGGGCCGGCGTATGCCGGTACCGAGAGAAGCGCATTGACCTGTCGGTGAGCTATTGCCTGGCGGCGGCGCGGTCGGACATTGAAGATACGATCCTGCACGAGATTGCCCACGCAATCGTGGGACCCAGGCACAACCATGACCGCGTCTGGAAAGCGAAAGCGAGGGAGATCGGCTGCGTGGGCGAGCGGTGTCATCGGGTGCAGCACACGGTCCCGAAGTGGGTGGGAGAGTGCGCGTGCGGTCAGAGGTGGTTCCGTCAGGTGCTGCAACGCAGGATGATGTCCGGCAGAGTCTGCGCGAAATGCCTGGGCGAAATCCGGTGGCGGCGGAACACGGGGACTGACGCGGCGGTGTAGAAGGGCGCCCGATTTGAGCGGAACGAACCGGAGCCTGCCGCGGGCCGCAAGGCGGGTTCACGGCCCGTCCGGTGACGGCCCTGGTGCTATAATGCCGCCCTGCCGGGGACGGGCGCGTGACGACGCCGCCAATATCGTCCGGCGCCAGGAGAATTCCCATGAAAATAGGGGTGAGCGTTCCGCGCCTGCCGGATGCGGAGGGTATTCGCGAGTTCTGCCAGAGGGCAGAACAATTGGGTTTCGAGTCGGTGATGGCGGGCGACCACATCGTGCTGCCAGTGGCAGGGACAAACCAATATCCGTACACACCGACCGGAGCGTTCCAGCGGCCGTCGGATGAACCGTTCCTGGAAACGATGACGATGCTGGGGTTCATGGCGGC
>JAJDXU010000158.1 GCA_022823105.1 Dehalococcoidia bacterium | reverse complement strand
CCGATCCCGACACGTCGATCAAGCATCGCGGCCTTTCGGCTTTCGTCATAGAGAAGGACGGCAGCCCCGGCTTCAAAGTGGGCCGCCATCTGGACAAATTGGGCTACCGCGGTCTCGACACCTGCGAACTTTTCTTTGAAGACTTCCGCATTCCCGCCGAGAATCTGATTGGCGGCGTCGAAAACGTGGGGTTCGGTCACGTGATGAGTGGCCTGGAAACCGGACGCATCAACGTCGCCGCCCGCGCTGTCGGTGTCGCCCAGGCGGCGCTCGATGCTTCCATGCGTTATGTACAGCAGCGCGAAACTTTCGGACAGCCCATTAGCCAGCACCAGGCCATCCAGCTCAAGATCGCTGACATGGCCACCAAGATACAGGCCGCCCGCTTGCTGGTGTATGACGCCGCAGCCAAGAAAGACAGCGGACAGCGCATCGACCTGGAATCCGGTATGGCCAAGCTGTTCGCCAGCGAAATCTGCGGCGAGATCTCCATGGAAGCCATGCGCATCCACGGCGGCTACGGATACACCAAGGACTTTCCGGTTGAGCGTTACTACCGCGACGCGCCACTTATGATCATTGGCGAAGGCACCAACGAAATTATGCGGTTGGTGATCGCCCGTCAACTGCTCCGCCGCCCCGAGTACCAGCTTTAAAGGATTATCCATGACCTTGCCTCAAACCGATTTGCCGGTTCGCCTCACCGAACTTTCCCACTGCGCGGGTTGAGCCGCCAAGCTTAGCCTTGAGGACCTGGGTCAGGTCCTGAGTTATGTTCCGCTGCTGAGCCACCCGGACCTGCTGGTGGGCGCTGAAACCGGCGACGACGCCGCGGTGTATCGCATCAATGACGAAACTGCGCTCATCGTCACCGTGGATTTCTTCCCTCCCATCACCGACGACCCCTATGAGTTCGGCGCGATTGCCGCTGCCAATTCCCTGTCCGACGTTTACGCCATGGGCGGCAAGCCGTTGATCGCGCTGAACGTGGTCGGTTTTCCCGCCTCGCTGGACAAGGAAATTCTCGGCAAGACCCTGCAGGGCGGCTACGCCAAAGCCGCCGAAGCCGACTGCCTCATCGTCGGCGGCCACACCGTGGACGACCCGGAACCCAAATACGGCCTGTCGGTCATCGGCGTTGTCGAACCCGGCAAGCAGGTGAGCAACGCGGGCGCCAAGCCCGGCGACGCGCTGGTTTTGAGCAAGCCGATCGGAACCGGAATCATCACCACCGCCGGCAAGCAGGGTGTCGTTGATGCCGACGTGCTCGCCGGCGCGGTACAAAACATGGCGGCTTTGAATCGGCCGGCCGCCCAGGCGATGCAGAAAGTCGGCGTGAACTCCGCCACCGATATCACCGGATTTGGCCTCCTGGGACACCTCAAGAGCATGGTCAAGGGGAGCGGCGTATCCGCTGAGATCAGCCTGTCGGCCGTGCCGGTGCTGCCCGGCACCCGCGACCTCCTGGAAAGAGGCGTCGCTCCGGGAGGAACCCATCGCAACGTCAGCAGCGTCAACGACGTTGTGCATTGGAATCCGAGTTTGACCGACGATGATCGGATGCTCTTGTGCGATGCGCAGACCTCCGGCGGACTCCTGATCTCAGTCCCTGCGGATAAGGCGGATGTGTTGATCAAAGCCCTGCGAGACGAGGGAGCGCCGTGTGCCGCGTTGGTCGGCCGAATATCGGATGGCGATCCCGGGACCATCGTCGCCACCACGTGAACCCAACCGGAGATATGGAATGACCACCGCCGACCAGCAAAATCCGACCTCCTCTACACCCCAACCTCAGTTCGGCCTGAAACGCCCCGACCAAGTGAAAATCGCTCCGCCCGCCGGCGAACGCGTGCCGCCCGGACAATTCGTTGCCAAAACTTTCCCGGTCCTGACCTACGGGGACACCCCGGCAGTTGACCTCGCCACCTGGCGAATGCGAGTGTGGGGACTGGTCCAGAACGAAATCGAACTGGACTGGGCACAGTTTTGCGCTTTGCCCTGGGTCGAGGTGAACGCGGACTTTCACTGTGTCACCCAATGGTCCTCGCTCGATCAGACCTGGGAGGGCGTGTGGGTGTCGGACCTTTTGGAATTGGCTGGCGTTGATCCCGAGGCCCAGCACATCATGGCCCACTGCTTCGGAGATTACACCACCAATCTGCCGTTGGAACTGGCATTGTCCGAGGGATTATTGGCTCACAAGCAGAACGGTGTCGAGATCGGCAAGGACCACGGTTGGCCGTTGCGCCTCATTGTCCCCAGCAGGTACGGCTGGAAATCCGCCAAGTGGGTCAATGAAATCGAGCTGATGGGCGAAGACGCGCCTGGTTTCTGGGAGCAGCGGGGTTACAACAACAACGCAGATCCCTGGCTGGAGGAACGGTTCTGGCCCGAACTCACCCGCTGAAATCTCTACGCCGAGGTTAAAACAGAAACTTGGGGCGGGTTTGGAACCCGCCCCAGTTAATCATCGTCTCTCTGGTCAGCCGTTACGCAGCACGGAGTAACCCGTCGGCCGCCGGTCGTTTCGCAGCGATGCCCTTGGCCTTGTTGATTTCCACCGCAGCGGTCGGAGCATCCAGGTCTTTCTGCAGGCCGCACTGGAGGCAGTTGATGAACATGCCATAAATGTCACGTTTCAACTGCAGGTCGCCTTGGCATTTCGGGCACGCGTTGAATTTGATCGTCATGATTACCTCCTGGCCGGCTATGTATATTCGGCGCTGTTTTGGTATGGGGTGGTTCGTCGGTTATCGGTTGCTGGATATACGTATAAAACCAATGCATCGGATCGCTTGTTGGGTTATGTATGCTCCTTTGCTGAAATTTGCGATCGCCATCAAGGCTGGTTCACCAACGACTATATCGCTTGACATGGTCCATGTCAAGCGATATAGTCAATCCATAGCAATGTGATATAATTCACATGCGCAAAGCGAACGGCGACGAGGAACGGTTATGCAGCAGAGAAGGCCCGGGCAGAACCGAACGGGGCGCAGACACTTGGAACCATACCCGGCTCCAAGCGTGGAAGTTCCTCCGGCATGGCCCACTTCTCTGCCGCCGGTTGCCGACTCCAGCGCAGTCAACGAACAGCAGTCGCAGGCCAGCGAATTGGAAGGCGTCTACATCATTTCAGTGGCCGCCCGGCTGTTGGAGATGCATCCCCAAACCCTCCGGAAATATGAGCGACTGGGCCTGATCCAACCGGTTCGCACTGTGGGAATGCTGAGGCTCTACTCCCACGACGACCTCCGTAAGGTGATGCTCATTCGGCACCTCATGGACAACCTAGGCCTGAACCTGGCCGGCGTCGAATTCACCCTGAAATTGGTCAACAATCTCAGGGTGTTCTCGCGCCGCCTGGCCAGGTCCACAAATGATCCGGCGACCGCAGAACGTATCGGCGAGGAGGTATCCCTCCTGTGCGACAGCTTGAGTCTGCCCGCTCCCGATCAACTCTCATCAACTGACGAAACCAGGAATTCCCAATGACAACCGAGCCCGTGAATCCGCAGGAAGATCCTGCTCATGACAACTCCGTATCACCGGAACCCGTAACGTCCAAGTCGGACGATCTTGAGGGGACCCCTCTCGACTCGATCGAGCATCCACCGTTGACGCCAGAGCAAGAAGCCGCGATGCTGCGGGCAGCTTTGGCCGAAGCCAACGAAGAAATCGCACGGCAGATGGATTCCGTCCAGCGCGGCCGGGCTGACCTGGTCAATGCCCGACGCCGCCACGATGAAGAGCGCCTCAGCATCCAACAGCAGGCCAACAGCCGCCTGTTGGTCCAACTCCTGCCCATAGTGGACGAATTGGACCTGGCGGTGAGCCATCTGGAAAGCAACGGCCAGGATTCAAACAAAGTACCCGCATCAGAGTCCTGGGTTCAGGGCGTGCGCTTGATTCAGCGCAAACTCGCCGGATTCCTGGAGTCTCAGGGTGTGGCCCGCATCGAGTCCCTGGGCCGGCAGTTCAACCCGGAGGTCCATGAAGCGGTCGGCATGACCAGCGTTGAGGGCGCGGAGCCCGGCAGCATCGTGGAGGTCCTGCGCCAGGGGTACCGCCTCCATGACCGCGTGGTGCAGGCCGCCCAGGTCGTCGTCAATCAGTAAACCCACCCGCCCGGATTTCGTCGGGCGCCAAAAAGCATTATCAGATCCCAAACCCGAATCCCATTACAGGAGTACGACAATGGCAAAAATTTTGGGCATTGACCTCGGCACTACCAACTCGGTGGCGGCGGTCATTGAAGCCGGAGAAGCGGACGTGGTGGAAAGCGCCGAGGGTAACCGCATTACTCCCTCCGTGGTTGCGGTGAATACCCGCAGCGGCGAGCGCTATGTGGGGCAAACGGCGAAACGCCAGGCGGTCACCAACCCGGAGAACACCATTTTCTCCGTAAAACGCCTGATGGGCCGCCGGTTCAGCGACGCCGAGGTGCAGGACGCTGCTACACGGCTACCCTACAAGATCGTATCCGGGGACAACGGCGACGCCCACGTCGAGATGGGTGGTCAAGCCTACGCTCCGCCCCAGATTTCCAGCATGATCTTGCAGAAGATCCGCCAGGATGCTGAGGCAAAACTGGGTGAACGCATAACTCAGGCAGTCATCACCGTGCCCGCTTACTTCAACGACGCTCAGCGCCAGGCCACCAAAGATGCCGGCACCATCGCCGGATTGGACGTTCTGCGTATCATTAACGAGCCCACGGCTTCATCGCTCGCCTACGGGATTGACCGTCAGCAGACCGATTCCACGGTTGCCGTGTTCGACCTCGGAGGAGGAACCTTCGACATTACGATCCTGGAACTTGGCGAAGGCGTGTTCGAGGTTCTCTCCACCAACGGGGACACGTACCTCGGGGGAGACGACTTCGATGAAACCATCCTCAATTGGCTCG
>JAJDXU010000429.1 GCA_022823105.1 Dehalococcoidia bacterium | reverse complement strand
CGTCGTGCTCCAACTCCGCAAATGTCGCTTGATCCATGACCCCTCCGGAACCTAACATCACACCATCCGTATTATCGCAGGAATGGGGACTTAATCAGAGTTTCCTTAGAGGCTTTGGCGAACTCGTTTCAATAAATTATCGCCCAGCCGGGTCTTCGTGATGTTCGATGCCCGAAACCCGGTGGCCGACTGTTTGCGTCAGGACCATACCGACACGGGTCTGCAAGTCCGCACCGGTCCCTGGCGAAAGCCGCCAGACGTTACGCTCTTGCGACCGCAATCGAATCTGCATTAGCCAGTTCAGGTATTATCCGCCGCCTATTCGATTGGAGGCGCTTCATGGGCTTCTCGACCAGACAGATTCACGCGGGTGTCGAGCCGGACGCGGAGACCGGTTCGATTCTTACGCCGATCTACCAGTCGACGACCTTCGTTCAGCCGTCCGTGGACGACTACCTGTCCAAGGGTTATTCCTATTCCCGCAGCGGCAATCCCACGGTGCGGGCACTGGAACGCAAGCTGGCCGTGCTGGAGGAGGGGTTTGATTGCACCTGTTATGCGACCGGTATGGCCGCCATCCAGGTGGTCTTTCAGGCCTGCCTCAACGCCGGCGATCATGCCATTGTTTCCGATGTCGCCTACGGCGGCACGTATCGCCTCAGTACCAAGGTCTTTGCGCGATTCGGCGTGGAGTTCAGCTTCGTGAACACGGCGGACGCCGCCGAGGTGGAAGCGGCGGTGAAGCCGAATACGGGACTGATTCTCACCGAGACGCCCGCCAATCCGAACCTGAAGCTCACCGACATCGAGGCGATATCGGAGATCGCCCGGGCCCGGAATATCCCCCACGCGGTGGACAACACGTTTCTGACGCCGTACTACCAGCGGCCGCTGGAATTGGGCGCGGACATTTCGATTCACAGCACCACCAAGTACTTCGACGGCCACAATGCCACCGTGGGCGGCGCGGTGATTGCCGCCACCGAAGAACTGGACGAATCCATCCGGTTCATCCAGAACGCCAGCGGGGTGATCATGTCGCCGTGGGTGGCCTGGTTGACGCTCCAGGGCATCAAGACGCTGTCCATTCGCATGGAGCGGCAATCGGCCAACGCGCTCGCCATTGCGAAATTTCTGGAGGCGCACCCGAAGGTCACTCAGATCGCCTATCCGGGCCTGCCGTCGTTCGCCCAGCACGAACTGGCCGGGCGCCAGGCGACCGGATTCGGCGCCATGCTCTGGTTCGAGGTTCAGGGCGGCGTCAGCGCCGGCAAGCGGCTCATGGACTCGGTGCGCCTGTGTACCCTGGCCGAAAACCTTGGGTCCGTGGAGACGCTCGTCACGCACCCCGTGACCATGACCCACGCCGATGTGGAGAAGGCGGAGCGAGAGCGCGTCGGCATCAGCGACGGCCTGGTGCGGCTTTCCGTGGGACTGGAGGATGTGGAAGACCTGATAGGCGACCTCAGTCAGGCGCTGGAACACGTGTAGGGAGCGGCCATGCACCTGGCCGAGATCAGGCTGTACCCCATCAAGTCCTGCGGCGGGATCTCTGTCGACAGCGCGGTCCTTGAGTCGCGCGGATTTGTGGGTGACAGACGCTACATGCTCGTGGATGAGCGCGGCCGGTTTCTCACCCAGCGCGAGCACCCGCAGATGGCGAGAATACGGGTTCGGGAATCCAACGGCGGTTGGGCCGTGGACGGGCCGGGGCAGGAAGCGCTGCTTTTGCCTGCCAGTCTGCCCTCGGGCCCGAAACGAACCGCCACCGTTTGGCGCGATACGCTGGAACTCATTGAGGCGGACGACGCTGTCAACGGTTGGTTCAGCACAGCGCTGGATTTGCCGTGCCGGCTGGTGAACATGGCCGATGGGCACGTGCGGCGGCTCAGGCCCGGCCGCGGCAAGGACACGGACCAGGTGAGCCTGGCGGATGGAGCGCCGGTACTGTTGACGGCCACTGCCTCGCTGGCACAACTCAACGAACGGCTACCGAGGCCCATAGGAATGGTTAACTTTCGTCCCAACTTGGTTGCGGAAACGGTTGTCCCGTTCGAGGAAGACGGATGGGGGCGAATCCGGGTCGGAAAGTCCGAGTTCGACGTGGCATGGGCCTGTACCCGATGCGTGTTGACCACGATCGATCCGGCGACGGCTACAAAGGACCCCGGCGGCGAGCCCATCCGCACCCTGAAGACGTTTCGCCGCGGTCCGGAAGGCGTGATGTTCGGGCAAAACCTGATTCCTCGCCGGCTGGGCACGGTGAGCGTCGGCGATCCCATCGATATACTCTGACGAGGTCAAGAGGACCTGTCGACATGAAGAAGGAAACCCGTCTCGCACATCATCCGCGGGCGAAACTGCCCAAGGGAAACGAGTCCCTGGTCGAGCCCGTCTACCGCTCGGTGAAGTTCAGGTTCGGGGACATCGCCTCGTCGCTGACGCCCGAAGCCCGTGGCGAAGGATACGAATACACCCGCGACGCCAACCCCACCACGCGGCAACTGGAGCAGTTGACGGCGGAACTGCAGGGACGCGACGCCGCCGTGTGCGTATCCACGGGGATGGCCTCCGCTTGGCTGGCTGCGCTCGGCAACCTGGGCGCCGGGGACCGCGTCGTCTGCTTTCTGGAATCCTACCGGCCCATCCGCGTCATGATTCGGCAGCGGCTCTGCCGGCTTGGAATCGGCCACGCCCTCCTGAGCGTGCATGATCTGGAGGGTATGGAGAAGGTCTTTTCGGCCGATGACACCCGGTGCCTGATTTTCGAGGCGCCCACCAACCCGATGGTGCAGGTCCCCGATCTTCGTGCCATCACGACGCTGGCCCGGGCGCACGATGTGGTCACCATTCTGGACAACACGTTCGGGGGGCTGCACAACCACGGGCAGTTCGATATCGACTACTACATCCACAGCCTGACCAAGTACGCCAGCGGTCACGGCGATGTCATGGGCGGTGTCGTGATCGCCGACCGGGAGCGGCTCAGGGACCTCAAGCCGCTGGCTACCAACATGGGCGCAACCCTGGACCCGGGCGCGGCTTTCCTGATTCTCCGCGGTTTGCGAACCTACGCGCTGCGTTATCGCCGTCACTCGGAGAGCGCCCTGACGCTGGCCGAATTCCTGAGCGGACACCCCCGAGTCGAGCGGGTCTGTTATCCGGGTTTGGCGGACGATCCGGGTCACAAGCTGGCTTCGGAACAGATGGACGGCTACGGCGGCGTGCTGAGTTTCGACCTCAAGGGCGACGGGCAGCAGGCGTGGCGGTTTATCGACGCGCTGCAGTTGTTTGCCACGGTTTCGAGCATCGGTTCGACGGAGTCGCTGGTTGCCCCGGTGAAGCTGTACTTTGCAGGTGACCTGAGCAAGGAAGAGTGCAGGCGGGCCGGAATACGCGAAAACACGATTCGCCTTGCCGTTGGCCTTGAAGATACCGGAGATCTCATCGCCGACCTTGAGCAGGCGTTCTCGGCAGCGTTCCAATAGTCCGATCGGTTGCGCGGTCGATGGCCCGGGCGTTGAACAGGCAGCGGTTCGAGAGTTGCGGAGTTGGCGGCGCGAGGCTCGAGCCTTCGATCCGTGCCCTCCCATGCTATGCTCTGCGAGGCTTTCGATCGCCTCCAATGCCCCGTCAAAAACAGCACATCATGCAATTAAAATTGCGTATCCGGACTGCTGCCCTGACGGGGACCGTCATGGTGCTTCTGGCAACGGCAGAGAGCCACGCGCAGTTCGGTCGGCGCTGGCAGATCGAGCAAAACAACCCTCCGGCAACCGAGTTGATCGTCGCTCGCTGGCGGTTTGGGACCAACGGCGCCATCGGGCACATGGGCTGGGCCCACAACTACCCCAACTCCGACGAGAACTTCAACGAGTTCATCGAGCAATCCACCGGCATCGATATCCAGGTGCTGTCATACCGCATCGTGGACTTGGGGAGCGAGGAGGTCTTCGAATACCCGTTCGCCTACGTCTCCGAGCCCGGAGAGATGGAACTGACAGACCAGGAGGTCGAGAATTTCCGGCAGTTCATCGAACGGGGTGGATTTGTGCTGATGGACGACTTCGACGGCTCTTGGCAAATGGCGACCATGCGTTCGCAGGTTGCGCGCGTCTTTCCCGACCGTCCCTTCATAACGCTGGAATCGAATCACCCTCTCTTCAAGGCGCACTTCGACTTGTACGACCTGAACGGCATGTCGCCCTATGTGCCGGGCGGCACCATCACCTACTACGGGATACTGAACGATGCCGGCGACGTCGTCATCGCGGCGGGCCACAATAATGACCTGGCGAACTTCTGGGATTGGTACGATCAGGCGCGCATGCCGCTGGAACCTGCCGCGGACGCATTTCGGCTCGGCATCAACTTCGTCGTCTGGTCAATGACCCATTAGCGCCGATATCAATGGATTCGGCGCTTGCCGGTCCGGCTGCGGCGCGTAAACTACGGATTTTCGCGACAGCCGCCGGGTATTACCCCCGCTACGGTTGCGATGGAGTTTGAGATTCATGCGTATCCGTGGGCAACTCTTGATCCGCCGGCAGGCGGTGGAAGGCGCAGTATTCGTCGCCGGCCACGCTCGGCGGATCGCGCTTCTCGCCGCGCTTGCCTGGGTGTCCGGCGCTGCCGCCCAGGAGGCGGTGGAGGAAGCGATCGAAGAAGTCGTGGTCGTCGGCGATCTCGGCAGTCTGCCCGACGAGGACGTGCAGTCCGTCTTCGGCTTCGGCAAGTCGCTGCTGTATACGCCCAGGTCCGCCTCCACGGTCAGCGAAGAGATGATGGCGCGCTTCGACATGCGCGACATCGATGAGTTGATCGCGGTGGCGCCGGGGAGTTTCACGCAGTCGTTCTTCGGCGTCGCCGGGTCGCTGGATATCCGGGGCACGCCGGGGGAGACGTACTTCCGGGGTGTCAGGCGGCTCGACAACCCAGGCAACTACCCGACGCCCATCGGCGCATCCGACCGCATCGATATCGTGCGCGGACCGGCGTCTCCCATCTACGGACCCGCCAAGATCGGCGGGTACCTGAACTTCAACCCCAAGTCCGCCAGGGTCGAGGAGACCGGCGGATTCGCCGATGGCGCCACGGGCGCCGTGGGCCTGGGTTCCGGTAGCTGGGACAAGCGGATTCTTACTGCCGAAGTCGGTGGCCCGGCCCGCCTGGGGGATCGGGACATCGGCTACTATCTTTACTCCGAGTTCGAGAATTCGGGCAGCTATTACCGCAACAGCGGGGTCCGCCAGACTCTTTTGCAAGCGTCTTTCGACGCCAACGCAAGCGAACGGCTCAACCTTGAGTTCGGCGGCATGTATCACGAATACACGGGCACCCAGATTGCCGGCTGGAATCGCCTGACGCAGGAACTGGTGGACCACGGTACCTACATCACCGGCCAGCCGCTGCCGCTGGATACGGACGGCGACGGCCTGATTTCGCATCAGGAGTTCGACATCGACGGCGACGGCTTCACCGACTTGAACCCGTTTGCAGCCGGTCTGGTTCCGGGCAGCCGCGACGCTTTCGACCCGGGCGTTCCGGGCGATGGCGTGTGCTCCATCGGCGCCACGAGCGTCTTCGGGTGCACGCCGGAGCTATTGGGCCTGGTCAACGTGGGCCAGGCCACGATCGACGGCAGTCAGGTTCTGGTCGCGCCGGACGATATCGTCGCGAACGAAGTGGTCACGCTCTACTTCGATGCCGTTCTGAGTCCCGTTGACGGGGGTTGGGAGTGGACCAACCAGCTATTCTACGAGGCCTACGACAACCTCAATGAGAACGCGTACGGGTTCTCGCAATTCCACGACACCTGGGTGATTGAGGACAAGCTCGTGGCGGCCAATTCCTGGCGGACAGGCGGCGCAACGGTTACCGTGCAACTCTCGCCGTCACTGCGCTATACGAACTTTGACCACGGCGACGATTACACCAACGAGTATTTCGACCGGCGCGACCTCACTCGTCCCTCCGGACCGCTGGATGCCCGGCTGCTGGCCACACGGATCGACGGCGACTACACCGAATACTACATTGGCGACTATCTCGACCTGGGGTTGGCCGCCCTGGCGGACGTGACCTGGGACAACGGGTTCAGCGCACTGGCCGGCGTTCGCTACGACACGATCGACATGGAGAGCCGCCAACCGGTGGACAAGCTCCTGCTGGCCAGTTCCAACAACTTCTGCGCGCCTCCCGATGATTCCTGCGTTCGGGTTGAAGCAGCGGACCGCTTCGGCGGTTTCTCATGGACGCTCAGCATCAGTTACGACAGCCGCCCCGGACTGATTCCCTATGCGACCGTTTCAAGGCAGTCCACTGTCATCGCGGGGCAGGGAGCGGAGATCACCACGGACAACATCGCCGGCGGCGGCGCATTCGATGTCTCCAGGCTCCACGAGATCGGCCTCAAGGGCAGCTTGCTGAACAACTCCCTGTACTTTGCCTTGTCCTTGTACGAGCAACAGCGAACAGACTTTTCCGCCCAGGCCACGGTGACCAACCAGGCATCGCAAACCGAGGGCGCGGAGTTCGAGATGCGCTGGGTCGCCAGCGAGAAGCTGCTGTTCACGCTGGGCTATTCCGACATGGAGGTGGTCAACCTCAATACGCTGGAAGCCGGTTCTCGCTTCAGTTTCATCGGCGCCGATGACATTCCGGGCGTGGCCCCCGAAGCCATCTACGGCGGCACCCTGGGTGGCGCCGTGATCCGTCCGGGAAGGCAGGGCGCCCGCCGCGCCGGCATGCCCCGGAACATCGCCTCGTTGACCGCCAC
>JAJDXU010000342.1 GCA_022823105.1 Dehalococcoidia bacterium | reverse complement strand
CAACGCGGTCGTGCAGTTTCCG
Organism: Dehalococcoidia bacterium; assembly: GCA_022823105.1. Taxonomy (GTDB): domain Bacteria; phylum Chloroflexota; class Dehalococcoidia; order Lucifugimonadales; family UBA3495; genus Bin87. The sequence goes on along the minus strand of JAJDXU010000342.1, from coordinate 4,224 downwards.
AAAAACGTCGGGACCCAACAGGTTCAGGTGCGTTCGCCCGTCTATCTCCAGCGTCGCGATGGCATCTCTTCGCGTGAGGTTGATGCCCGCGGTCATGCTGTTGCCTTCGCCTGCGCGTTTTGCATGAACCGCAGCACCTCGAAGTTGAAGATGTCCGGCTTCTCGAAGTACACCGAGTGCCCGGCCTCGGGCACTCGCAGCAGCTTGGAGCCGGGAATCGCCCTGGCGCCCGCAGCAATCACCTGGGGCGGCGAAATCTGGTCATCCTCGCCCACGAAGAACAGCGTGGGGATGTCCAGGTTCGCCAACTCTTCGGGACCCGGCCCATCCGGAAGCCCGCCGGGCGGCATGTGTCGCGGCGGATTGGTGCGGGAAATCTGGAGGTACAGGTTCGCCAAATTCGGATTTCGTTCCACGAACAGCGGCGATACCGCCCGGAATCCGATCTCACCTGATGCCGTGCGCGTCGCCGCCCAATTGCGCTGCTCGGCCAGCACTTCCGGAACGTTCATCCCGCCCACCGTGTCCGCCATCACCAGGCTTTTGACCCGGTCAGGGTACTTCACCGCAAACCCCAGCATCGTGCGCCCGCCCATCGACTGCGCCACCAGGTGCGACGATTCGATCCCCAGGTGATCCATCAGGCCGTGCAGGTCGTTAACGAACGCCGCCGCGCCCGGGCCCTCCGGAACGTCCAGCGAGTGGCCGAAACCGCGATGGTCAAAGGTAACGCACCGGTACCGCTTGGAGAAGAATGGAATCTGCTGCCACCAGCTCAGCAGGTTCCCGCCGGCTCCGTGCGCGAAGAAGATCGCTTCACCCTCACCGTAGCATTGATAGTGCAGGTCAATGCCGTTGATTTTTGCGCTACTCAAGTTGCCACCTCACGTTTCGGGCGTCGGTTTGTATTGTTCGCGGCGATTCTAGCACGCTTTGCCGCCGTGTCCGTGCTGGTTGCATTCCAGGTTGAAACACATGGGTATGCGCCCTTCATCGATTCGTCCCGTGAGTGGGTGTTTCTAATGCAATTGCGTCATGGGGCCAGTGCACACATGTCGGCTTGCAGCCGTACTGCGGGCGAACGTTGAGAAAGTCGGAACGCGCACTATTGACTTTTGGTGCGTCACTTAATACGCTATATGCATCTAATTGCGGAGCAACTGATACTGTGATTAATTTCAAGAATATTCCTGAAAATGACGAACCTGAACCGGAAAACCCCTCGGATGATCGGGAACTGGATCTGGCTGAGCTCGAGCAGATCGTGGGCGGAGCCGGCGGCATTGACGAGGTGGGTCTGCAGAACACCAGCGTCGGCCGGCCATCCGGCTGGTGGAACGATCCGAATCTGTAGTCCCGGGTCTTGGCTGTCAGTTTGTCATCGAGGCGAACCCTGTGTAAACTCCATCAATAATCAAACCCTGCTGTTGATTCCAACCGCCGACATCCCGTGGGCGGTTTTTTCTGTCTCCCCTGGTCGAAGTCGTGGTTTACGCACCGGAGCGAATGCACCGTGAACGATAACGATAACCAATGGCCTGATAGCGCATCGAAGGCGGTGGCCGCCATCGAGGGTTTCATGGCCGCTCTCAACGCCCGCGATGACGCCGCGCTCCTCGACCTCCTGCACCTGCCCCACGTGCGCATCTCCGGCGCCGGCGTCGCCATCTGGCACGATCGCGCCGAGCTCGACTCAACGTACCTCCGCGATTTCTACCAGCGCGCCGGCCCCGACTGGCACCACACCGTCCTCGATTCCACCGAGGTGCTGCACAGTTCGCAGCACAAGGTCCACGTCCTGATCCAGTTCACCCGCTGCGATGCCCGGGGCGCGCCCATCGCAACCTATCGCTCCCTGTGGATCATGACCGAGGTCGAGGGCCGCTGGGGCGCCCAGGCCCGCTCCAGCTTCGCGCCGTAAAGGTTGACGCCCACGCCATGCTATGGCACAATGTTGTTACCCCCCCTGGAGCTTCGGTGAAAGGGTCGAGACCGCCGAATCGGCGGTCTCTGTCGTTAATCGCCGAATTCACGCCGTGATCACCAATTTCTATATCGACGCGTTGAATCTGTACTATCGGGCTCTCCGTGGAACGCCGTACAGGTGGCTTGATTTGCGCGCTTTGGCTGAGACGCTGTTCCCTGACGATGAAATAAGAGGCATTTGTTATTTCACCGCCCTTTTCGACGCGCGGCCCGACGACCCAGCCCAGCCCGAAAGACAACGGACCTATTTGAGAGCACTGGCAACCGTTGTCGGGTTCGAGGCTCACTACGGTGTGATACGCCCCCGGATAAAGACCCGCCGCCTGGCGGAGCCTGTACCGGGCCTGCCGGAGTACGTTCGCATCCTGGACTCGGAGGAAAAGGGGACCGACGTCAACCTCGCAACCCGTCTGCTGGTCGACGGGTTCTCCGGAGCATACGAGCAGGCCGTGGTGGTGTCCAACGATTCAGACCTGGCCAGTCCAATGCGGTACGTGCGCGATGAGTTGAACCTCAAGATGACGGTGGTCAATCCCGATAACAATAACCACACGCATCGGGATCTGGCCGACTCCGCAACCTACGTCAGGCGATTGCGGAGAAGCCACCTGCGGCGCAGCCAGTTCCCGTCGACATTGAGCGACGCACAGGGACGGTTCACCAAGCCACCAACCTGGTGATGACATCGTCAGGAAAGATTCCACCTCGCGACGCCATCGGTGTTAGACTCCTCCCAATCAAAGACATCGGGAGGACATCATGGCCAGGACTCCAACCGTAACCCGCGAATCAGTCCCCGAAAATGAGCAGGCCGCCTTCGACGCCTTCGTGGCCGACCGCGGCGAGGTGCCAACCACCGGCCCCGGCTCCGTGATGCTCAACGCCCCTGAGGTCGCCCAGCGCGCCCTCGGCCTCGCCCTCTACCTCCGCACCGACACGTCCCTCGATCCCCGCATCCGCGAGTTGGCTATGCTGATGGCCGCCCGCGAGAACGACTGCCAGTTCATCTGGAATGCCCACGCGCCGCCCGCTCGCCGCGCCGGCCTGCGCGATGACATCGTCGACGCCCTCCGCGACCGCCAGGAAATTCCCAACCCGGCGGCCGACGAACTCGCCGTCATCAACTACGGCCGCGAATTCTTCCGCACCCGTCGGGTCAGCCAGGATGCGTTCGACGCCGTGATCGACCAGTTCGGCCGCAACGGCGCAACCGAGCTCACCACGCTCATGGGCTGCTACGCCATGCTGGCCTTCAACGTCAACGCTTTCGGCGTCGAACTGCCCGACAATATCACCGAGGCGCCCCTGCCCATTTAGCATCGCTGGCCCACGGCCAAGGGGGAACCACCATGACCAGCCCACGCCAGGCCTGGCTCGCCCAGGTTGTCGAGGACGCCATCGAGCCCGACCTGCCCATCTGCGACCCGCACCACCATTTCTGGGATCGGGAGGGCGACCGTTACCTGCTCGACCAACTCACCGACGATTTAGGCGGCGGCCACAACGTGACGCAGACCGTGTTCATCGAGTGCCATTCCATGTATCGCGCCTCCGGCCCCGAAGAACTGCGGAGCGTCGGCGAGATCGAATTTGTCCAGGGTCTCGCCGCCCAGAGCGCCAGCGGGCAGTACGGCCCCACCGAGGTTGCTGCCGGCATCGTCGGCAACGCCAACCTGATGCTCGGAGACGCTGTGCAGCCGGTCCTCGAGGCTCACCTCGCCGCCAGCGGCAATCGGTTCCGCGGCATCCGCTTCTCCTGCGCCTGGGACGCCAGCCCCGAGGTGTCGCCCGGCAGCCCGAACACCCAGGGGATGCTGGCTGATCCGCGCCTACGCGCCGGGTTCGACGTACTGCAGCGCATGGGGTTGAGTTTCGACGCGCTGGTGTACCACACCCAGTTGGGCGAACTCGCGGATTTGGCCGGCGCGTTCCCCAACGCGGTCATCATCCTCAACCACATCGGAAGGCCGTTGGGAGTGGGGCCATACGCCGGCCGGCGCGATGAGGTTTTTGCGGACTGGCAGCAGGGCATCGCCGCGGTGGCCCAGCGCGAAAACGTCGTGTGCAAGCTCGGCGGGTTCGGCAACGTCATCAGCGGCTATCCTTGGCATCAGCAGGACGTACCGCCCACCTCTCAGGATGTGGCGGACACCATCCGCCCGTGGCTTGAGCACTGCATCGAGCATTTCGGGCCCGACCGCTGCATGTTCGAGAGCAACTTCCCGGTGGACAAAAACT
>JAJDXU010000237.1 GCA_022823105.1 Dehalococcoidia bacterium | reverse complement strand
TCGGACGCCGCCGCCCAGTGCGCCACCATCGCGCCCGACGTTGCCGCCGAGTTCAACGCGGCGCGGGACGACGCAGCCAGGGAAGTGGACTCATTCGCCGACCGTTTGGCGGCGCGCCAGGCCAGGCCCGACTTCGCAATCGGTTCAGGGCTGTACCAGCGCATGCTTTCCATGGGCGAGGCGGTCGATACGCCCCTCTCCGACGTGCTTGCCATCGGCCAGGCCAACCTCGAGCAGAACCTGCGCCGGCTGGACGAAGCGGCCGCCCGCGTTGCTCCCGGTAAATCCGTCCGCGAGGCCGTTGCGATGGTCAGCGCGAGCCATCCCACCGCCGAGAGCCTGATCCCCGAAACGTACGACATGCTCGAGGACATCCGCCAGGCCCTCATCGACCACGACATCATCAGCCTGCCCTCCGAGGAGCGTTGCCAGGTTACCGAAACTCCCTCCTACATGCGCTACGCCTTCGCCGCCATGGACTCCCCGGGCGGATTGGAGAACGTGGCCACCGAGGCTTTTTACTACGTCACACCCGTGGAACCGGACTGGACGCCGCGCCAACAGGAGGAATGGCTCAGCAACTTCAATTACCACACCCTCAGGATCATCAGCATCCATGAGGTGTACCCCGGCCACTACGTCCATAACCTGCACAATCGGCACGGACACGCCCAACACGGTCGAGACCTGCCGCTCATCAACCGGGTGGCGACGTCCTACGCTTTCACCGAGGGCTGGGCGCACTACACCGAGGAGATGATGCTGGAAACGGAGTACGGGCGCGACAATCCCGCCCTGTGGCTGACCCAACTGCTGGAAGCCCTGGTCCGGAACTGTCGCTACCTCTGTTCACTCGGGATGCACACCCAGGCCATGACCCTGGACGAAGCCACCAGGTTCTTCCAGGACCACGCCTACATGGAGGAGCACCCTGCCTCCCAGGAGGCCATCCGGGGCACCTTCGACCCCGGCTACCTCAACTACACGCTGGGCAAGTTGATGCTGCTCAAACTCCGCCAGGACTGGCGCCGGCAGGAGGGCTCGGAGTACAGCCTGCGCCGGTTCCACGACTCCGCGCTGGCCTGGGGCGCCCCGCCCGTACCGCTGCTCCGTGCAGCTATGCTGGACGCCGACGACGGGATGATCCTGTGACGCCTGCGGCGGCGTGAGAATACGGCATTGTGATGGCATTTAACCAGTGCTGCATACGCTGAAGAGCATCCCGACATGACCACCCCCAACGACAGTGAACTCCTGGACCTCATTCCGCCCGAAGCGGAAATCGTTCGTCGCATCGTTGAAGAAGTGCGGCTTTACCCTCGCATACGCCGGCCGCTGCTCCGGTTCCTCACAGCCGCCGATTTCGACGATTTGATCTCCGCGGTGAACGAAAACTCCGCCAACATCCGGCTGATTTTGGAGCGCATGGGAGTGGTCGAGAATCGCATTGGCGATATGGATGAACGGCTGACGTCAGTAGAGGGACGGCTGACCGGGGTGGAAGAACGGTTGACTGGAGTAGAGGGACGATTGACCGGGGTAGAGGGACGGCTGACCACTGTAGAGGGAACCGTTGAACGCATTGATGGCAACGTGCGGTCTCTCCAAGATTCGGTCGGACAACTCCAAGGATCGGTCGGACAATTGCTCGGCGATTCCTACGAAAACAAGTGCGCCGAAGAGATTGAAGGTATCCTCGACGGCTATCTGAGAAACGCTGTCCCGGCCGATCGTGAGAGGATTACGGCGGCGTTCCGGAACGCCCGCGGCAGCAATCTGATAACGCGGGATGAGTTCCTGGATCACTATCGCCCCGACATCATCGCCCGTGCCGACCATGACGATGGAGAAACCGAAGGTCTGGCCATCGTCGAAGTGTCGGTCACATTCAACCGTGATGATCTGGAAGCTGCCAGTCGCCGTGCTGAGTTGATCGGAAGAGTCGCCGGTGTTCCCACGGCCGCCTATCTGGTAACCCATCACGAATGGCCTGCGGAAATGGACACCGCCGCCCGCGATTTGGGCGTTACCGTCATCCGGCACGCGATTCCCGAGTACGCAATCTGAGCCTCACCGGTCACTGCGGAAAGCCCCACGCCGACCGCGGCCAGTAGATCGCCCAGACCTTGCCGATGATGTGGTCCGCCGGCAGCGGGCCCCAATGGCGAGAGTCCTGGCTGCCCGTCCGGTTGTCCCCCATGACGAAATATTCGTCGTCGGCCAACCGCACCGGGTGCATGCTGGTTGTGGAGATGCGACGCAGGTACTCCTCTTCCAATCGCACGCCGTCCACGCTGACCTGCCCGCCTTCGATCTGAATGCGCTCTCCCGGCCCGGCGATGATCCGCTTCACAAACTGCCGTTGCGGGTCCTCGGGATAATCAAACACCACCACGTCGCCGCGTCGTGGCGAGCGGCCCAGGTAGACCCGGCCGGGCTCTGCCGGTTGCCAGAACGGGATGATCATCCCCAGCCGCTCGGTGTCCACAGGAAAGTACACCAGCTTGTTCACCATCAGGTAGTGCCCGGGCAGCAGGGTGGGGCGCATGCTCGAGCCCTCCACCCGGAAGTTCACCACCGCCAGCTGGATAGCGATAAAGACGACCGCGCCGATGTACGCGGCTTCCACCAGCTCCTTGACCCAGTTGGAGTCCTTCACATTTGATCCAGTCCACCAATTCCGGGTTCAATTCTACCAAACGACTTCCCGGCCCAACCCCGGCGCCGCGAACTGCCGCCATAATACATCCGAAGCATCCCGTCGAACCCCGACGCCAACATATGGTAGTGCAGGGCGCCCCTGCGCAAGAAACCGTCCAGACTGGGGGTGACGGTCAGGAACACAAACCGTCATACGGGCGAAAGTCGGAGATGTCCGCCATAGGCGGATGCCGGTATCCAGGGAACCATTGCCCTGCTCACATCCACCTTGGGGCAGGCTTCCTGCGTTCCTGCTTTTGCAGCGACGACGATTTCCAGGCCAGGAAACACAGCAAGTTTGATCCGTTACCTCCGCAACCGGGCCGTTGACTACGCACGGCTGCGGAATTACCATTACTTGCCGTCCCGCCCGCAAACTGAGCCGGCTTGTCGCCGGCCGCCTCGTCCGCCGCCGCTGCGCGAAAGGTGCTGTAATGTCCGTGCTTGATGCCAATGAACTCAAGGTGTTTTCCGGCAATGCCCATCCCCAACTGGCCGAGGATGTTTGCGCTTACCTGGGTATCCCGTTGGGAGAAAGCGAAGCTTTCAAATTCGCCAACGACAACACCTTTGTCCGCATTCGCGAAAACATCCGCGAAAGGGACGTGTTCATCGTGCAGCCAACCATGGCTCCCACCAATGATAACCTCATGGAGATGCTGATCATGATCGACGCCTGCAAGCGGGCGTCGGCCGGACGCATCACCGCCGTCATCTCCTACTACGGATACGGACGCACCGACAAGAAGGATCAGCCCCGGGTGCCCATCACCGCCCGGCTGGTGGCGGACCTGATCTCCACCGCCGGGGCCGACCGCGTTCTGACCCTGGACCTGCACGCCGGACAGATCCAGGGATTTTTCAACATACCGGTGGACGAACTGACCGCAGAGCCCATCCTTTCCAACTACTTCTTCGAGAAGGGACTTGAGGACCTGGTGCTGGTGGCGGTGGACTTTGGCATCAGCAAGCGCGCCCGGGACATGGCGGAGCGCCTGGGGGTGCCCGTGGCGGTGATCGAGAAACGCCGGACGGGAAACGACGACCGCTCGGAGACGCTGAACGTCATCGGCGATGTGCGAGGGAAACGCGCCCTGACCTTCGACGACGAGATCCTCACCGGCGGCACCATCGTCAACGCCGCCAACGCCCTGCTGGACGCCGGCGTCACCGAGGTCTATTGCTGCGCGACCCATCCCGTTTTCGCGCCGGCCGCGCCCAAGCTTCTTGCTGAGAGCCCCTTCAGCGAGGTGGTGGTCACAGATTCCGTACCGCTGACCAGGGAGCAGAAGGTCGGCAATCTCACCGTCCTGTCCGTTGCTCCGTTGATGGGTGAGGCGATCAAGCGAATTCACGAGGGCCGGTCCGTGGGAGAGCTGTTCCAGTAGACTCGCATTGAGCAGGTCAAACCCGTTTTTATACACGCCAGGGAGTCTGGACATCCCGCCGGCGGATGGGTATCATCCCCTGAATAGGCTGGAATTGCAGCGCCGAGCCCGGGGCAAGCCGAGCCCGCGACGAGGGACCGGGCTGCTGGAGGAGAGCGCCTATGGTCGAAGTCGCCAGCGACTCCACGGATCTTATCGCTCGCGTATCGGAATACGTCGAAGAGCCGGCCCAGGTTGATGCGATTCGGGCCGCCTACGACTTCGCCGCAGAGCGCCACGACGGGCAAAAACGCCTCTCGGGCGACCCCTACATAGTCCATCCGCTGGCAGCGGCCACCATCCTGGCCGACCTGTACCTCGACCCCGACACGATCAAGGCCGCCCTGCTCCACGATGTGCTGGAAGACTGCGGCGTGGACGTCACGGAACTGGTTGAGCGCTTCGGCCCCGACGTTGCCCGCCTCGTGGACGGCGTAACCAAGCTGGAGCGCGTTGACTACCGCCCGCCGGGTACCAACGGGACCAGCGCCGCCGACGCCGAAAGCCTGTACGCCGAAAGCCTCCGCAAGATGCTGGTGGCCATGGCCGAGGACATCCGCGTCGTCCTCATCAAGCTCGCCGACCGGCTCCACAACATGCGAACGCTGGACGCCCTGGCCGAACCCAAACGGCGGCGCATCGCCCAGGAAACCCTGGACGTGTATTCGCCGCTAGCTCACCGCCTGGGCATCTGGGAACTCAAGTGGCAGTTGGACGATCTCGCGTTCCGACACCTGGACGAAGCCAAGTACCGCGAGATTTCCCGCATGCTCGCCGCCCGCCGCTCCCAGCGCGAGGCCTACGTCGCAGAGGTATCCAACCGGCTCCGGGAAGAACTGGCCGACAACCATCTGAACGCCGAGGTCATCGGCCGGCCCAAGGGCATCTACTCCATCCACCGCAAGATGCAGAAGTACGAAACCGAGGGCAAGGAACTCAGCGACATCTACGACCTCTACGCCATGCGGGTTATTGTTGACGATGTCGCCGACTGCTACGCCGCCCTTGGCGTGACCCATCGCATGTGGAGTCCCATCCCCGGCCAGTTCGACGACTACATCGCCACGCCCAAGCAGAACATGTACCAGGCCCTGCACACCACCGTTCACTGCGAGGGTGGACATCCGCTGGAGGTGCAGATCAAGACCCGGGACATGCACCAGGTGGCCGAGTACGGCGTCGCCGCTCACTGGCGCTACAAGGAACGCGCCAGCGCCGCGGCCGGCGGCCGCTTCGAGGAGCGCATGACGTGGCTGCGGCAACTCCTCGAGTGGCAGCGCGAAACCCCCGACACCAGTGAATTCCTTCAATCCGTGAGGGAAGACCTGTTCCATGACCAGGTGTTCGTCTATACCCCCAAGGGCGACATCATGGAGATGGCCGCCGGCGCGACTCCCATCGACTTCGCCTACAAGATCCACACCGACCTGGGACACCGGATTTCGGGCGCCAAGGTCAACGGCCGGTTGGTGTCGCTGGACACACCGCTGGAAAACGGCGACACGGTTGAGGTCGTCGCCGGCAAGACCGGTCGCGGCCCATCGCCCGACTGGCTCAACCCCGCTCGCGGCTACGTCGCCACCAACAGCGCCCGCCAGAAAATTCGGTCGTGGTTCAACCGGCAGGCCCGCAGCGCCAATATCACGCGCGGCAAGGACCTGCTGCGTCGCGAGTTGCACCGCATGGGCGTAAAGCTCTCCGACCGCGAGGTCCTCGCTCTGTGTCGGTTCGACACGATGGAAGACCTGCTGGCCGCGCTGGGATCCGGCGAGCTGAGCGATTCCGCTCTCTCCGACCGCCTGGCGGATCACCGGGGCAAGGAGGACGAGGCCGCCGCGTGGATGCCTCTTCTCAAGGGCCCGCCGCGCCTGGACAGCCCCACGTCCGGCATATCCGTCCTCGGCGTCGGCGACCTGCTGACTCGCATCGCCACCTGCTGCAACCCCATCCAAGGCGATGCCATCATCGGCTTCGTAACCCGCTCCCGTGGCGTCAGCGTTCACAAGGTGGAATGCAAGAACGTGCTGAACGAGGACGAAAAGGAACGGCTGGTCCCCGTATCCTGGGGCCAGAAGCAGGAGCTCTATCCCGTGCGCGTCCGCATCGAGGCCATCGACCGGGTGGGCCTGCTCCGCGACGTGTCCACCAAGCTGTCCGAGGACAAGATCAACATCGCGTGGGTGGTCACGCGCGAGAACGACAACGCCACCGTCAGCATGGAGCTGACCATTCACATCGCCGGCCTGCAGCAGCTCAACCGGGTCTTCTCCCGCATCGAGAGCGTGCGCGGGGTTACGTCCGTCAGCCGGGTCACCGGCAGCCCGTTGCGGCAAACCGAGCGGTGAAATCCAGCTCCCCGCCGGGAGCCGCCGCATTCTCCCGCGCGGTTTTCACCCCCACGGCGGCCAAGTTCCTGGTCGCCTTCGCAGTATTCGCAGCGATACTGCTGATGCCCACGCCCGAGGGCCTGACCATTCAGGGGCAGCGCTCCTTGGCAGTCATGACCTTCGTGGTTGTGCTGTGGGCCACCGAGGCGGTCCACTCCGGCGTCGCCGGAACCATCGGCGTGGTGTTGCTGGTGCTCTTCGGGGCCGTTCCCGGCGTCGGCGAGGCCGTGTACGGATTCTCCCAGCCCGTGTGCTACTTCCTGATCGGCATCCTGACGCTCGGGTTGGCCGTGCATCAATCGGGGTTGGCCGAGCGCATGGCGATCTTCCTGATGCGGGGCGCAGTGGGGAGCCCGTACCTGCTGTACATGCAGATGCTCTTCTCGTTTGCGGCCCTCACCTTCGCCCTGCCGTCCGCCAGCACCCGGGGGGCGATCCTGGTCCACGTGTACGAGCAGGTGCTGGAGCAGTGGGACATCCCCCAGGGCCACCCCTTCTACAAAGCGACGATGATGGCCATGGGCTGCCTGAACCGGCTGGGTTCCACCGCGCTGCTGGCCGGGGGCATAACCCCCGTGGTGGCGTCGGGTTTGCTGGGCGATTTCTCCTGGACCCAGTGGTTCCTGATCATGAGCGTGCCGTTCTACGCCAACCTCATCGTCGGCGGCACGATGCTGTTCCTGTTCTACCGGTCTGGTTTCCGACCCGAGAACATCGGCGACGCCACCCCGCCGGCGCCGGGTCCCGTCAAGCCGGCCGAATGGCGCGCCGGGGCAATCGTCATGATCACCGCGCTGATGTGGTTCACCGACTTTGCCCACGGTCTGCATCCGTCGGTGCCGGCCCTCATCGCCCTGTGCCTCATCCTGCTGCCGCGCGTGGGCATCCTCACCTGGACCGAGTTTGAGCGCAACGTGGGCTGGACCAATTTCTTCGTCATCGCCACGTCGCTCTCGCTGGCCCACGCCCTGGTATCCAGCGGCGCGGCGGCCTGGTTCTCCGAAACGCTGGTCGGCGGCGTGTCCCATGTGGCTGCGCAGCCCCTGCTGGTGCTGCTTGCCCTCTCAGCGTGCTTCGCCGTGGTGCGCATGCTGATGCCCAACATCGCGGGCTACCTGGCCCTGGTGATACCCGTCGCGATGGCGACCGGCGCGTCGTTGGGCTTGAATCCGCTGGTGTGCGGATTCGCGGCCGTGGTGGTGGGCGACTCGGCGGTGTACTACGGGGCCGGCGGCACCTCCGCCGTGTTCGTGTTCCAGCGCGCCAACATCGCCAACCCGGAGATCTTCCGGTTCGGAATGGCGATGACCATTGCCGTCATTGCAGTGTTGTTGCTGTTGATAATTCCGTACTGGAGCCTGGTGGGATATCCGCTGGCCGGATAGTCCGGACGGATTGGGTTGGTGCGCTTCCCCGGTGTGCGGTGTGGAGGCGAATAATCATTCGCCCTATGTCGTGGGACTCCCAGCGTGTAGGGGCGTGGCATGCCTCGCCCCTACAA
>JAJDXU010000053.1 GCA_022823105.1 Dehalococcoidia bacterium | reverse complement strand
GAAGCGCTTTCCGATGGCCGTGAGGACGCCGCCAGCAAGCAGGGCCTGGCCTCGCTGCTGCGCACCACCTGGGGCGCGGAGTATGAGGACGAACGCGATGCCCGTTTCATCAACGACCGAGTCCATGCCAACATCCAGAACGATGGCACATTCAGCGTGGTCCCCAGGATCTACGGCGGCATCACAACGCCCGACCAGTTGCGCCGCATCGCGGACGCCGCCGAGAAATTCGAGGCCAAGATGGTGAAAATCACCGGAGGTCAGCGCATCGACGTGCTGGGTATCCCCAAGGAGCATCTGCCGCAGGTATGGCAGGAGATCGGGATGCCGTCGGGCCACGCCTATACCAAGGCTTTCCGCACCTGCAAGACCTGCGTTGGAACCGAGTTTTGCCGGTTCGGCGTGGGCGACAGCACCGGCCTCGGCGTCAAGATCGAAAAGCGGTTCCAGGGCATCGAGAGCCCGCACAAGATGAAGCTGGCCGTATCGGGGTGCCCCCGCAACTGCGCCGAGTCCACGACCAAGGACGTGGGCGCGACGGCGATTGAAGGCGGGAAATGGGAGGTTTACATCGGCGGCGCGGCCGGTTCACGGGTCCGCAGGGGAGACGTCCTGTGCATCACCGACACCCACGACGAGACCCTCCTGATGATGGGCCGGTTCATGCAGTATTACCGGGAAAACGCCCGATACCTGGAACGAACCTACGACTTCGTGGAACAGCTGGGCATCGAGCGGCTCCGGCAGATCCTGGTGGACGATAGCGAGGGCATCTGCGACCGGTTGGACCGCGATATGCAGGCCGCCGTAGACGCCTACCGGGACCCGTGGCAGGAAGCCGCCGACCCGGTCCATCCCAGCCAGTTCGTCACCGCCCCCGCAAAGTCCGCGGAACCGGCGGCCGCATTGAGGTAGCGTCATGGTACTGATCACGAAAACGCCGGCAGTTTTTGCGGTGAGCGATATGTCCCAGTCCACGACCCACAATCTCGGCAGCGCCGCGCAGATTCCCCTGGGCGAAGGACGCCGGTTCGAGGCTGGCGGCGTGCCCATCGCGGTGTTTCGCGGCCGCCAGGGTCAGGTGTACGCAACCCAGGCGGAATGCCCCCACCGCGCCGGCCCGTTGGTCGATGGATTGCTGGGCGGAGAATCGCTGATCTGCCCGCTGCACAACTTCCGATTCAACGTCGCTACCGGCGAACCGCTGGGCAACGACTGTCCGGCGTTGCGCACCTACCCGGCCTCGTTGAACGAGGCCGGCCAGATCCTGGTCGAAGTATCCGGGTCGTAGCCATCCCGCTACAGCCCCTCGGAGATGAGCAAATGAGCCTGCTGAATCCCGCCTCAGACGGCGGAAAAGCCACCCGGATACACCTGTTCAGCCTCGCCGCGCCGCAGATGCGGACGTTCCACCTGACCTGGTTCGCGTTCTTTCTGTGTTTCTTCGGATGGTTCGGTATCGCGCCCATGATGGCCGTCGTACGTGAGGACCTGCTGCTCACCAAGGCGCAGATCGGCAACACCATCATCGCATCCGTGGCCATCACCATCGTCGCCCGTCTGGTCTTCGGTTGGCTGTGCGACCGCATCGGGCCCCGCTTGGCCTACAGCGGCCTGCTGATCGTCGGGTCCATACCGGTCATGTGCATCGGGCTGGCCCAGAACTACGAGACGTTCCTCCTGTTCCGTCTGGCAATCGGCGTGATCGGCGCTTCCTTCGTCATCACCCAATACCACACGTCGGTTATGTTTGCTCCCAACGTGGTGGGGACGGCCAACGCCACCACCGCCGGCTGGGGCAACATGGGCGGCGGCGTAACGCAGATGGTCATGCCGGTGCTATTGGCCGGCGTCCTCATGTTCGGGGTGAGCGAAACGCTGGGCTGGCGCATCGCCATGGTGATTCCGGGAGCGGCCCTGATGGTGGTGGGCGTGGCGTACTACTGCCTCACCCAGGACAGTCCACAGGGCAACTACCGCGACCTGCGCGCCCGGGGTCTGATGCAGGATTCTGCCAGCAGCAAGGGCTCATTCCTGGAAGCCGCCCGGGACCCCCGCGTCTGGGCGCTGTTCGTCATCTATGGCGCCTGTTTCGGCGTGGAGCTGACCATCAACAACATCGCTGCCCTGTACTATTACGACCGCTTTGACCTGAACCCCGCCACCGCTGGCATCATCGCCGGCACCTTCGGCCTGATGAACATCTTTGCCCGCACCCTGGGCGGGTTCTTCGGCGACAGGATGGGCATCCGGTTCGGCGTCAGGGGGAGGGTGATGTTCCTCGGCGGCGTGCTGCTGGTGGAAGGATTGGCCCTGATCCTGTTCTCCCAGATGGCGACCCTGTTCCTGGCGGTCGGCGCGATGATCGTGTTCAGCCTGTTCGTGCAGATGTCGGAGGGCGCGACTTTCTCGGTGGTGCCGTTCATCAACCGCAGGGCGCTGGGCTCCGTGGCCGGCATCGTGGGCGCGGGCGGGAACGCTGGCGCGGTGGCCTTCGGGTTCCTGTTTCGCGCCGCGAGTCTCACCTACGCCGACGCCCTGCTCATAATCGGCGTCGTCGTGATGATGGCCTCCACCCTGGTGTTGGCGGTTCGCTTCTCGCCGGAAACTGAACGGGAGGAAAGGCGCGCCCTGGATCTGGCCCTCGCCGAACGGGCGGGCCTCGCTCCGTCGGCGGCCGACTGATCCCCCGCCAATCGGACCCTCCATCCAGCAACCCGAGTTCAAGGCTCCGCGCCGCGCCGCGCCGGCGATGCTGGATACCGCAAGCGCATGACCCAAATACGGCGGGAATGGAAGTGGCCATTCCCGCCCGCGCGTATCCGGTTTGCGAAGCATGGTACTGCCAGCGCCACCGCCGCCCTTATCCAGGTAGCGCGGACATTCCTGTCTGTGCCAAAACGCCCAACTTTTCGTGATTCACCTGCTTTTTGTGGCAAAAAGACCTGCCAGCGCCCCCCAATAATCACCCAATCTTCCCACAAACCCCCAGTTCAGACACCACCTCCCTGCGACACTTCCGCCTTGCTCTAACCCTGCCTCCATCCGTACCATATTACCCGGCGCCCCAATTCCAACCCGCCACCCAGGCCCGCGACGGCCGACCCAGTACGCACTTCCCAACACCGCGAACCTCCCTCCCTAAACCCGCTCATTTGCCCGCCAATACCACTGAAAACGCCGCCAAAACCCTGCCATCGGCCGCCATTCAGCCCCACCACCCGCCTGATGCCCTACTTGACTGAGCGGGAATGAGAGGGAATGAGCGGGAAATCGACTTTTCCGTCCTTTCGCCACACGATTGCAAGCGGGTATGCGTGAGACTATTCCCGACATGGTACGGATTGGATCCCTGTGATATGTTGCAAACCATGACGGACAGGTCGTCCGCCGCCTCGCGGATGTCCAGGCACTAATCAATGCCTCAAGCAGGAGGAGAACCATGGCCAAGATCAAGCACATCGCGATACGCACGCCGGATCCTGAGAAGACGGCAGCCTTTTACAAGTCGGTGTTCGAGTTGGAGGAAGTTGGCCAGGCCGGCTCGGGAGTGTACCTCTCCGACGGCTACATCAACCTGGCCATCCTCAGGAGCAACGACAACGGCAACGGCGAGTCTCCACGCGACGTCCCCGGCTACGCCGGCATCGACCACCTGGGATTCGTCGTGGACGACGTGGACGCGGCCACTGAAATACTCGAGCAAAACGGCGCTACCGCCATGGGCCGGCTGGACCTGGGCCACCAGCAACCCGGCGGCGGACACGCCTACTATGAGCTCAAATTCCGTGGCCCCGACAACCAGGTCATCGACATCAGCGGAGCCGGCTGGATCGGCACCTAGATTCCATCCGCAGTAATGCTGCGCCAGCCCCGCGCGCGAGCTGAGCGGGCATTCAGGACAGCGCGTCCAGGCCGGGGATGATGGTGTCGCGGAATGCGTTCACCTCGGCCCGGGGCATGTCGTAACCACCCTCCTGCGTGTGGGTGGGAAAGATGAAAACGTGATCGACGCACGATTCGTCCTGCGCCCGCTTCAGTCGGGCCCGGCACTCATCGGGCGTGCCGAATAGCCCAAAGGCATCGCAGATCTCGTCCGCCTGCGCGTCGCTGATGTTCTCGGGGACGAAATCGTCCGGCAGGTCTATGCCCGCCTCACGCAGCCACACCAGGTTGGAGTCGCTGGGATATTTCAGGTACGGCTGATCCGCCCGAAACCACTGCTGCGGGAATCGCCGCGCGACCGGGCCATCGTGCGACACCGTCGTCGGCGTGATGAAAATCGTTTGGAAAGCGTCCAGGTTACGGCCCGCCCGCGTCGCTCCGATTTCCAGCCGGCGGCGGGCGGCATCAACCGCGTCGGGATGTAGCCCGACCAGCAGCAAAGCGCCGTCGGCCACCTCTCCGGCCAGTTCCACCATCCGCGGGCCGGCGGCGGTCATGAACACCGGCGTCGGCGGTTCGCTGACATTGCGCAGGCGAGTTTCTACCCCATTGAACTCCACGCGCTCGCCTCGCAGCAGGCGGCGTATGGTCAGGACGGCTCGGCGCATGGCGGCCACCGTCGCTCGGGGCCGCCCGATGTTGCCCACGGCCAGGTATCCGGGAGCCACGGTCAGGCGCGCACGGCCCGGCGCTACCTCCTCCAACGAATGAGCCAACGACGCCAGCACCATGGGATGTCGAGTTACCGGGTTGGAGGTCGCTGGGTACAGGGTCAACCGCGACGTGCGCTCGGCGGCCAATGCCAAGGTGAGAAACACGTCCCGTCCGCTGTGCTGGTGGTCATGGACTCCCACGCCGGAAAACCCGGCGATCTCGCAATCCGCAATGAACTCCGCGGTCTCCCTGATCGGCAACCCGACCGGAACCCTGATATCAACTTTCATCACCACGACTCGCTATGCGTTCCACAGGTGCGCGAACCCGGTCGCCACCACCTGCTCGTAAGCCGGCTCACTGGAGATGACCCCGAGATCCCGGCAGAACCTGTTCAGGTTGGCGACCGTGTTCCGCGAAATCTGCGGTGAGTAATAGGCGGCGTCTCGGGCTACCAGGTCCCCGATCATCTCCGCCTCATCTGCTGGGAACAGCCGCCGGCCAACCTCCACAGCGCGAGACGGATCATCCCGCAACGCCTCCTGCGCCCCCACCACCGCACGCACCGCCCCCTCTGCGGCTCCCGGGGAGTCCCCGATCAGCCTCTCCGTCGAAACCAACGCCGCGAAGGTGAAGTCCCGCGCCGCCGGCGGGCCCAGCCCTCCGCGGGAATCCAGCGCCAGGGAACCTACACCGCTGCGCACCGCCACCTCGGCTCCCATGGCGTTGGCCCAGAAACCGTCGATGATGCGTGCCTCCAGCGCCCGCGCGGCATGGACGCCGAATGACACGCCGGCTTCCCCGCTGCCGGGTACCGGACCGAGCGCCACGCCGTCGCTCTCGGGATCCACGCCCGCCTCCGTCAGCAGGCGGCGCAGGGCCGCGTCCGGCCCGGGTGCCGCTCCGATCCGCAGACCCTTGACCGCCCCGGCGTCGCCGGGCTCCACCCCCAAATCGGCTCGCAGCACCAGCACCCAGAAGGTGTGCTGGGACAGCGCCGCCAGCAATTTGGCCCCCTGCCAACCGGGGAAGGCCGATGGCGTCGCGTGCGCCGGGCCGGCCACCAGGTCTATGTCGCCGTCCCGCAGCGCCTGCATTGCCCGGCCCACCGGAAAGACCATATCCAATTCCGCATCTATGCCTTGGGCTTTGAAAAACCCCAACTCCACCGCGGCGACCGCCGGAAAATAGGAGTTGGACACTAGGTCCGGTACCGCAATGCGCATTCGAGTTGTCTCCTCCCCACGACCGTCGCATGGGGCCGTGGGCTCCGCCGAGTTTACCACCGGTCTCACACCGGGTATCCTCTGCCAGCGGACCACGCGTCGATTCGCCAACAGCTTCGCCCCACGCAGCAGCGGAGGTGCGCCCCATGAATGCAACGTATCGTCCCACCGGATTGATCCGCCATCACTCGACCGGCGCGCACCGGGGATACACCCTCTTCTCTCCCAACGGCGGCGACGACGCCTACCTCTGTCAATTTTCACCAACATTGACCCAGTAAAGGGGAAAAATCGCCAGGAGCATTGACCCACATTTTCAGGACCATTGACCCACCCTGGGAGCCAGAATCACGACCATTGGTGCATTTCGGAGGAGAGGTGCAACGATGG
>JAJDXU010000061.1 GCA_022823105.1 Dehalococcoidia bacterium | reverse complement strand
GTGGGCAAGACGGCCATCGCGGAGGGTCTGGCCAGCAAGATAATCTGCGACGACGTGCCCGACTCCCTGCGGAACAAGCGGGTAATGGCGCTGGACATGGGCCGGCTGGTGGCCGGGGCCAAGTTTCGCGGCGAGTTCGAGGAACGGCTGAAGTCGGTGATCGACGAGGTGACGTCGTCCAACGGGGAGGTGATCGTTTTCCTGGACGAGATGCACACGTTGGTCGGCGCCGGCGCCGGGGAAGGCGGGCTGGATGCCAGCAACATGCTGAAGCCCCCGTTGGCGCGTGGCGAGCTCCAGGCCATCGGCTCCACGACGCTGGACGAGTTCCGCAAGCATATTGAGAAGGACCCGGCGCTGGCCCGTCGGTTCCAGCCGGTTTTCGTGGAGGAGCCCAACGCCGACGAATCGGTTCTGATACTGCGGGCGTTGAAGCCGCGCTACGAGGCCCACCACAAGGTCACCATCACCGACGCGGCGCTGGAAGCGGCGGTACGGCTGAGCGACCGCTACATCACGGACCGGCGGTTGCCAGACAAGGCCATCGACTTCATGGACGAGGCGGCCAGCAAGGTGCGCATCGACGCCGGGTCGCTGCCGGCGCCGGTGCAGGAGATGGAGAACCGACGGCGGGAGTTGGCGGACCTGGAACAACGGGCCAACCAGATGTCCGATTACGAGCGGGCGGCCCAGCACCGCACGGAACGGCTCCGGCTGGAGGAGGCGCTGAGCGCCGAGCACCAGCGCATCGAGCACACGTCGGGTCCCGACCTGGTGGTGAACGAGAAGGACATCGCGGAGTTGGTGTCCAGCTGGACCGGGATACCCGTGGGTCAGCTGATGGAGGGCGAGGCCGAAAGACTGCTGCACATGGAGGAACACCTCCACAAGCGGGTGATCGGGCAGGACGACGCCATCAATGCGGTGGCCGACACCATCCGCCGCGCCCGTTCCGGCCTCAACGATCCCAAGCGCCCCTACGGCAGTTTCATATTCCTGGGGCCCACCGGCGTGGGAAAGACCGAGCTGAGCCGGGCCTTGGCGGAGTTCCTGTTCGCCGATGAAGACAGCATGGTGCGCCTGGACATGTCGGAATACGGCGAGCGGCACACGGTTTCCCGGCTGATCGGGGCGCCTCCGGGCTACGTGGGGTACGACGACGCCGGGCAACTAACGGAGGCAGTGCGCCGCCGGCCGCACCGGGTGATTCTGTTCGACGAGATCGAGAAGGCCCATCCGGACGTGTTCAACCTGTTGCTCCAGATATTGGAGGACGGCCGGCTCACCGACGGACAGGGGCGCACGGTGGACTTCCGGAACACCGTGATCATCATGACCAGCAACCTCGGCACCGGGAATTTGTCCCAGCGACCCTTCGGGTTCAACCCCGAATCCGACCGCGAAGGCGATGCCGGATCCGTATCACCCGAACTGGCCCGTACCGTCAACGAGGCGCTGCGGAGGGCGTTCCGGCCCGAGCTGCTGAATCGCATTGACGAGACCATAGTGTTCCACCCGTTGAGCCGGGCACAGATCGGGCAGATCGTGGGCCTGCTGGTGGGGCAGGTGCAGGAGCGGCTGGCCGAGCGCAACATCACGTGCGAGCTGACGGAGGCAGGCTGCGACTGGCTGGTGAAGGAAGGGTTCGACGTCAGCTACGGCGCGCGTCCGCTGCGCCGCGCCATCCAGCGGCACCTGGAAAACCAGCTTTCGCGCGGAGTGCTCTCCGGCGAGTTCAATGAAGGGGACCATGTGGTCGCCGATGTGAACGAGGCAGGTGATGGACTGGCGCTGTGGGTGAAAAGTCCGGAGCCCTCCGGGGAGAGGGAGTTGGCAGGGGTGGCGTGACCGGATAGACGGGCCGGGGCGGTTGATCTGCCGCCCCGGCTTATGGTGGTGGTGTAAGCGACAGTAGATTGGTTGAGTAGGGCCAGGATCCCTTGGATTCCGGCTCACAGCCCGCCCGCGTACCCGTTGCGGTGGCCGGCATGACGGGTTCAAAGTGCAAACGGCTCGGCAAGTCTGAACTGTTACGGTTGTCGAGGTTGGATTGAAACTGGGCGGCCGTGTGGTATGGTGGCGCCGGCAGTGAGGATTGGAAGTGCGAACGTATTGGAGACGATCATGCTGAAGGCGGAGCGCGACAAGCTGATGAGCGGGTTGAGCGATGAGGACCGGCGGGATCTCCGGCGCGTCGTCGCCGCGATCAAGGAGGCCAGGGGAGGCAGTCCAGATGCGCCGGCCAGTATCGGACGCAGTGGCGGACGAATCACGGCGCGGGAATTGCTGGACGGCTGGCAGGAGGAGTTGACGCCGGATGTCCGCGCGGCGCTGGAGGCGACGCTGGTTCGGGACGAAACGGGTCCCAGGGTTGGCGAGATGGCGCCTGACTTTTCGCTGAAGCGGCTGGGTTCGGAGGAACGGGTGCGGTTGTCGGACTATCGCGGCCGGCGGCCGGTAGCGTTGGCCTTCGGCAGCTACACTTGACCGCCCTTCCGCGCTCAGTCTGAGCGGATGGCCGAGATTTACCGGAGTTACAGGGACAGCGTGGAGTTCTTCGTGGTGTACGTGCAGGAGGCGCACCCCACCGACGGTTGGCAGGTGGAGAGCAACGTGCAGGAAAGTGTGCTTTTCCGGCAGCACCAGAGTTACGGCGAGCGGGAATCGGTGGCGCAGTCGTGCAGCGTTGATTTGCGCATAGATCTCCCCATCATCATCGAGGAGATGGACAACGCCGTTGACGAGGCCTACGGAGCGGCGCCTGAGCGGCTGTACCTGGTGGGCGTGGATGGGCGGGTGGCCTACCACGGCGGCGCCGGGCCGCACTTCTTCGACCTGGACGAATGGGAGCAGGCGATTGAGGCGTGCGTTGGGGTCGCGGTGGGGCGGTAGTCGAGCAGTGGGCAGCGCCAGATCACCCGTTGGTCCTCACCAATATCCAACGGGCGGATGATGATTCACCCCTACGAATGGGCGCCTGATTCCAGCCGGGTTTCTGGCTGTAACTGTTCAGACTCAGGGTGACCTTCAGGAACGCAAACCGTCATACCGGCGAAAGCCGGTATCCAATTAACCTGCCGACAGGCATCCGAGGGTAGGGCGAGGATTTTTGGATTTCGGCTCAAGGCCGGAATGTGGCAATGGCTCAGCAAGTCTGAACAGTTACTTCTGGCTAGGCGGTGAGGATGTCGTGGAGGCGGCGGATTACGATGTCGGTTTCCGGCTCGGTCAGGTTGAGCGGGTCGACCATCAGCTCATCGGGCGGGCCGAGTTGCTGGAGGAATATGGGCGGGTCGCCCTGCTGGAGGGCGGCTGAGACTTCGCGGGGCGACGGGCCGGACCAATCATCGCCGCCGAAGTTGAGCACGGCGGTGGGTATCAGGTGGTTGAAGCCGTCGTGCTCGAGGGAGACGCGGAGTCCCGGTACTTCGACGAGACTGTCCACCACCCGCTGCGCGAGGTTGCGGTAGAACGCCATCTCCGCTGCCTCGTCTTCTTCGACGAACATGGTCAGGGCGGTTACAAGACCGAGGATTTCCTCCTTGGCAACCTTCATGGGGCGTCCGAGGAACTGGGCGGGACTCGCGTTGGCGAGGGCGGCGTCGATGAGGTCGGCGCGGCCGCAGAGGATGCCGGTGCCCTGGGGTCCGCGCACGCCCTTGCCGCCGCTGAATATGACCATGTCGGCGCCGTCGTTGAGGTAGCGGTGGAGGTTGGCGCGCGGGGGCAGCATGGACGCGGCGTCAACGATGACCGGGACGTCGTGGGCGTGGGCGATTTCGCAGACCTGATCCAGGGGGAGCATTCGCCGGCTGGTGTAGGGGGCGCACAGATAGGCGACGGCGGCGGTGCGCTCGTTGATTGCGCCCTCCATTTCCCATGGGTGGCTGTACAGATAATTGCCGACCTCGACGATCCTGGCGCCGGCGGCGCGGTAGGCGTGGTCGTAGGGGAACCGGTGCATGGTCTGGATGATGATCTCGTTCCTCATGCCGTCGGTGTCGGGCAGGCGGTGCATCTGTGCGGGGTCGCTGCCGGCGACGCAGGCGGCGGCCTGGAGGAGCAGTCCGCCCGCGGCGCCGCTGGAGACCATGGCGGCCTCTGCGCCGACCAGGCGGGCGATCTCCGCGCCGGCCCTCCGGTTGAGCTCGTCGATGTTGACCATGACGCGGGATGCGCCGGCCATCTGCTCCAGCACCTCGGGGCGGGTGCGGGTGCCGCCGAGGCGGGTTACCGAGCCGGAGGCGTTGATGATGGGGGTGACGCCGAGGCTGCGGTAGGCCTGTTCGGCGTCGGTGATGTTGGGCTGGGTCAAGGGAGCCTCCCTCTAAATGGGCGATGGTGGATGCGGCGCATTATAGCAAGGGGGATGGCCGCGCTATGGTAAGATTCTAAACCTGCTGAAACTTGCGTAGGGATTATTTGGAGGTAGCAACGTGACCACCGCCGACCGATTGAACGTGATTCCGCTGGGGGAAGCAATGTTCACCCAGCGGGCGATTCGCCGCTTCAGGCCCGACCCGATTCCCGCCGACGTGATGGAGGACATCATGCAGTCCGCCATCCGCGCTCCCAACGGCGGCAACAACCAGGGCTGGCACTTCATCGTGGTGCAGAACGAGGAGATGCGACGCAAGCTGGGCGACCTTTACCACGAAGCATGGTGGGCCAAGCGCGCCGACGCCGGCATCATGGGGCCGCAGGATATTCCGCCCGGCCCGAGTTCCATGCGCTCTGCCATGCGCCTGGCCAACGAGATCGGCGACGCGCCGGTGATGGTGCTGGTGTGCGCCACGTCCAAGGGAGCGCAGGCGGCCGGTTCGGTGATACCGGCGGCGCAGAACATGCTGCTGGCGGCGCGGGCCTTCGGCATCGGCGGGACCATCGCCACGCTGCATCCGGTGGTGGAGGAGCGGGTCCACGCGCTGTTCAACATCCCCGATACCGCGCAGGTCGTGTACTGCATGCCCTTCGGGTACCCGCGCGGCAACTTCGGGCCGGTTACGCGGCTGCCGCTGAACGAGGTATGTTCCTACGACCGGTGGGGCGCGCCGCGAGATTAGACGGGCGAATCCGTAGATCTGCCGTGGGCGGATCTACGGCGGGCTCAAAATGAGCAGGTCGATACGACAGTACTGGAGGCGGGTAACGGTACCCGCCTCCGTCAACGTTGCTCGCTGTTATGCGGCCAGTCGTGGCAGGATGATAGCGCGTACGCCAAAGCCGTCGGCGAGTTCCTGCTGAGATTGTGAGATATTTCCACCGACTACCACGGAGATGGCGGGGGTTGCAAAAATCGCTGAGAGACTCTGCGCGCGCTCGTTGGCCCGGGCGATGTCATGGTCTCCGATAGTTCGGGAAACTTCGATGGCTAGGTGAACAGGTTCGCGGTCGCTGCGCCGGCGGGCCGAAACTATGATGTCGGTTTGCTCCAGATGGTCGCCCTGCTCGTATGTGATGAGGTTTTGCTCTTCGGCGTCGTCAATGATGTCCTGAAACTCCGGCGAACGGGCAACGATGCGGCTCTGCATGATGCGGACGCGATTCAAACCGAGCCACCTGCTGGCGATATTTGCGATGTCGCTGTGTACCCGGCGTTCCAACTCGGCGCCCTCAAGGTTGCCCAGCCGTCCTTCGATACGATCCAGGCGCAGGGTGGTTTGATCGCGCCAGTCTTTTATCTCAGACAAATCGGCTTTCACGTCGGCCATGTCGGTTTTCATTTCGGCCATGTCGGTTTTCATATCCGACATATCGGATTTCAGTTCGGCAACGTCAGATTCCAACCGGCCCAGCCGTTCGGCGACAAGCCTGTTGTTCTCCTCGGTTACTCTCACGAATTCGGCGAACCGCTGGGGCAGTTCCAGCAGTTCACGCCCGAGCAAGATGCCGCGAATGGTGTCGTTCCATTCGGGCTGCTCGTTGATGATGCGAACGAAGTCGGCTATATCCCTGACGGTAGTCATCCTGCTATTGTACCCAATCTAGCGGTTACGCACGTAACGGTAATCGCTGGCGGTGCCGCGCTCGGGCGTGGCGGTGGGGTTGTTGGGCAGGTAGGCGTAGTTGGGATCGACGCCGACCCTGGGGGCCAGGGTGTTGCGGAGAGTGCCGATGTGCTCGACTTCAAGCTCCACGGTGTCGCCGGGTTCCAGCCAGCGGGAGGCCTCGTAGCCCTTGCGGATCGACTCGCGGACGGAGCCGCCGCCCACGGTGCCGCTGCCGATGACGTCGCCGGGAGCGATGCGGCTGTCCTTGGCGGCGCGTTCGATGATCTCGCCCCAGGTGTACCAGGCGTTGACGGTCTCGCCGTCGCGGAGCCAGTGGTCTCCGTTGACGCGGGCGTGGGCTTTCAGATCAAGTCGACCGTCTTTGATGTGGGGCATCAGCTCGTCGGTGGTGACGATCCACGGGCCGATGGACGACGCGGAGTCCTTGCCCTTGGCGGGACCGAGGCCGAAGGCCATCTCGTCGAACTGCAGGTCCCGGGCGCTCCAGTCGTTGAAGATGCAGAAGCCGGCGACGTACTGCATCGCCTCCGACGCGGGGACGTTGCTGCCTGACTTGCCGATGATGCAGCCGATTTCAAGCTCGTAGTCCAACTGCTCGGACGCGGCGGGATAGGGCACGTCCTCGTCCGGGCCGTAGATGACCAGCGGGTTGGAGAAGTAGAACACGGGCATCCGGTACCACACCTCGTTGATCTCCCGCGTGCCCTGCGAGGTGGCGTGCTCCTCGTACACGATGTAGTCGCGGACGGTGGGCGGCTGCAGAATGGGAGCGCGGAGGCGCACGTCGGCCAGCGCGACGGCGGGGGCGGCCACGTTGCCGGCCAGGGCATCGCCCACGCGGTCGATGGCGGAGTCGGAGGTGGTCAGGAGCGCGCCCACGTCCCGGATGGTGCGGCGCGCTCCCAGCAGCGCGCTGACGTCCACCACGGAGTCATCCCGCAGGACGCCGCAGCGGGGACCGGAGCCGTTGTCATAGGTGAGGAGTTTCATGAGTGTTGTTCCTTTTGGTCGGTACCGTTGGAGTAGCCGGCCAATCGCTCGGCGTCGTTGATGTAGTCGGCGGTCTGGCGGATGCGGCGTTCGACCTCATCAATCGGCTCGCAAATGCCCAGATAAATGCAGGTTCCATGCAGATGGCCCTGCCGGGAGTAATAGCGGCCGACCAGTAGGTTGTTGACGGCGCTGTCTGTAGCAGCCAGCCTGACCAGTCCTCGCGTAGTATCCGGGGAAAATTCCGATTCCTCGCCCGTGCGAGCCAGTATGAGGGCATCGGTGGCGCGCTTGGTGGCGCACCAGGCCTTTTCGGCGGCATCGCGGATGTCGCCAGCATCCAGCATCCGCAGCGCGTCGGAGTGGACGGCGCGGGCGTCGGCGAAAATGGCGGGTACGCGGTTGGTGGCTGTTGTCATAGAGTGAACATGCTTGCTGTTTCAGGCGGCGTCGGAGTAGCCGGCCAATCTCTCGGCGTTGTTGATATAGTCGGCGGTCTGGCGGATGCGGCGTTCAACTTCAGCAGCAGGCTCGCAGATGCCATGGTAGAAGCATTCACCATGCAGGTGGCCCTGTCTCGAGTAATAGCGCCCGATCAGCGGGCTGACAGCGCTGTCTTCTTCTGCCAGCATCAGCAGCCCGCGCGAGGTATCGGATGAAAATTCGGGGGCTTCGCCTGTGCGCGCCAGAATCAGAGCATCGGTGGCGCGCTTGGTGGCGCACCAAGCCTTCTCCGCAGCGTCGCGAATATCGCCGGCCTCCAGCATCCGCAGCGCGTCGGCGTGAACGGCGCGGGAGTCGGCGAAGATGGCGGGAACGCGGTCGGTGGTTACCATCGGGTCTCGTGGTTCCTCACATTGTGATTTACGTGGCGTAGCCTAAATGCTGGTGCGCTGCATGGCAAGCAACGGTCTGGCTCCCAACTAAATGTCCGCTCTTGGTTCGACGGGCTCACCATGAGCGGACGGGTTTGGCGATGTGGAGACCGAGAGGGCCAGTCAGCGCGATCGGATTATCAACCCCGTATCGGATACTGGCCCGCGATGACGGCCCATGAGCGATCAGTGCATCGGCGAGAAGCTGGCCGGCACCATGATCTTGTTTTCCTGCTTCACGCGGCCGGGGGCGCCGGAGGGCCACTGGGGGATCTTGCTGGCGGCGGCGCGGACCTCGGCGCGGTGGTTGAGGTCCTGGTAGGGCCAGACGTGCATCCACTTGTTCAGGTCGCCGAACTCGGTGAACATGCCGGCGGCCAGCGGGGAGAACTCCTCGCGGTAGGGCAGGGATTCTTCCCAGCGGCGCAGCAGTTCCGGCATCGCACCGTTCTCGTAGGTATAGACGCGCATTTCGTAGATGT
>JAJDXU010000070.1 GCA_022823105.1 Dehalococcoidia bacterium | reverse complement strand
GGCCACGCCGCCGCCCCAACAGTGCACGGCAGCTCCGTCCGAGGACCTCAACCGGAAACTCCGAACTGGTCCTCGCTCAAGCCGCCCCGCGGGTCTCAGCCCGCAGGGCAGCCCGAACCGGATTGGGGCTGCGTCGCCGCCGCCTCAGCCGGTGTTGCGCTGCAAACGCTGGACTCAGCTGGCCTGAAATCGAGCCTCACTACGTCCAAACGTGCTTCTCCTGCTACCTTGCAGGTACGAGGGAGGTGGCGTGTACGCCGTTGCCCACGGGACACACCCGACAGCGGGGGATGCCCTCGGAGCAGCCAAGCAATCGCCGGGCCAGCACCAAGGCCGCCGCCTGGTGGACGCTGAGCCGTAACGTTCCGTGAACCTCACTCTGCCTATGACTGAACTGAAGGCCGGGTTTACCTGATACACCTCAACTCCCTCCCTGTGGCCCAGGGAGGGGAAGTAGTCCTTGACCTTGCCGTAGCTGAAGGACGACAGCGTCCCGCTGTAACGTCGGGACTCTTCCGCCAGGGCAGCCTTCCTCTGCCGGAGGTTCAGCTTCTCAATGACGACGGGCTTGCCCACGGTTGTATAGATGGTCAAGATCAGTCGCTATGGACGGTCAACCACTTCTGAAGCTCGCGTCAAGCGGACCGCCGCCCCAACAGTTCAAGGCGGCTCCGCCGGGGGGCTCTCACCCGGGAACGACGAACTGGTCCCCATACCGGCCGTAACGTGAGCCTCCGTAAGAGCCGGTACCGGATTGGCCCGGCCTTGCTGCCGGACCAGCCGTCGTTGCGCTGCAAGCGCCGGTATCAGCTGACCCAAGATCGCGCCCCAGTAGGTCCACACGCGCTTCACCCGTTTCCTTGCAGGTACGGTGAAGGCGACACAGACGCCATTGCCGACGGGTGCAACCTGTCGGCGGGGGATGCGCTCGGAACAGCCGAGTAAACGTCGGGCCAGCACCAGGGCTGCTGCCTGGTGGACGCTGAGCCCATAACGTTCGGAAAACCTGACCCGGCCTATCACCGAACTGAAGGCCGGGTTGACCTGATGTAACTCCACGCCCTGGCGGTAGCCGCGGGACAGGAGGTACGCCTTGATCTTGCCGTAGCTGAAGCTGAACAGCATCCGGCTGTACTGGCGGGACTCGCCCTCAAGGACGGCCCGCTTCTGCCGGAAGTCCAGCTTCTCCATAACGATGGGTTTGCCGGTCTCACGGGCGTTGGCAACGACTCTGAACACGGCGTCGCCAATGATGGCCTCAGCCTGGTGCTGGGACTTGCCACAGGTGGCCAGCGGCACGCTGAAAGTGTTCACGTAGTTACCCGAGACGTCGGTCTCGCAGGCCGCCAGGTGGTCGGCGTTCAGGTCCACGCCGATGGCACCGCAGGTCTGATCCGTCACCACCGGCACGTCTATCATTGGAGTGGTGGCGAACACTCGCCAGCCCTTGCGGTCCCGCTTGAACCGGTAGCTGATGGCCTGACCCAGTTGGCTGGCTCTGGCCGCCCTCCCACCCTGCTGGTGCCGGTGCCTCCTGTATTCGTCGCTGCTCTGCAGAGCTGCCAGCACCTGCTGGTGGCCGTAGGCGAACCACACGTTCTCAATGAGCAGGTACTCGCCGTGCTGACCGGCCAGGGAGTCCGGCAGCCGCAGGGTCAGAGAACCGTCGTCGGCCTCCGTGGCCACACAGAGCTGGCATCCCGCCGTCTCGTCCCGACTGCCCAACACGAAAAACTCGCCACTGCGGGCGTCTCGCCAATCCGCCAGCCATTCCTGATGGCTGGCGTAGCCATTGGCCTCCAGATTGTGCTGCTTGTGCCACAACTTCCTGGACCCGAAGCACAACCGCACTCGGCCCTGCTCAATATCGTCTTCCAACGCCGCCAACCTGGACGGCAAGGTCGCCAACCGGCGCCGTTTCTGGTGTACCTGCTGCCGCCCTCCGTGCTCAGCAGTGCCGCAAATCTGCCGCTGGGCCCGGGCAATATGCCAGTCCAGGCTATCCAAATGCAGCTTCTGCTGCTCCCCCACCGAGGCAATTCTCCCCTCCAGCGACAACCGCACCCCGTTGAACATCCGCGCCGGTATCCCGTACCGCCTCAGGTACCCGCTCTTCAACGACGCCGCGGTCTTGCCCGCCGACACCTCCGCGAACAGTTTCCGCTCCATGCGTCCATACAACCCGACGTACGCCGACAGCGCGGCGTCGCCGTGGGCGCGTTCCAGCTCCGCATAGTCGCGCACCCTGGTCTGGAAAGTGACGATCACAGCTCTGCT
Source organism: Dehalococcoidia bacterium (assembly GCA_022823105.1). GTDB lineage: Bacteria > Chloroflexota > Dehalococcoidia > Lucifugimonadales > UBA3495 > Bin87. Next base: position 1,126 of record JAJDXU010000070.1, on the reverse strand, counting down.
CCAGCCGCCATGGCGCGCTCCGCTCGCCGCCTCGCAGAACACCGACCGTACCACCGCGCACACAATGAAGTCATGACTTCGGTCGCATCCCTCACCAGGTCAACATCCAAATCATCCTCGTCCATCACCATTACCCCGGCGACGCGACCTGTCAACGCGGTCTCGATACATTCGAAACCGAACCGGCATAGCCTCTCCCGGCGCTCGACCAATATAGTCTTCACCGTGGGGTCAGCCACCAGTTTGCGTAGTCGCGGGCGGTTGCCATTCCACCCAGAACCAATCTCTTTCACCGCCCCGTCCGGCTGGAATCCCTGCTGCGTCGCCCACTCCACGACCCGGCCACCTGCCGGTCCAGGTCGTCCTTCTGGTCCGCAGATGAAACCCGAGCGTAGACCACATGGCGCCCGTCATTATCGGGAGGCACTATCACGTAGTACCTACCCGTCGGCAGTTGCTCTATCTGCAATTTGGAAGACAATTTGCCAGCAAGATGCAGTCGTGAGGTCGTACGCTTGTCGAAGCCATAAAGACGGCCCCACTCCGTCTAGCTAATGGGGCGACTTGTAACGTCCCTAATTGACTATTCTAGACTGAATCAGCAACAGTTCAAAGCCCTGCAAATAGGCCCATCTGTGGGGCAGGAGGGAGGGGCGCGTCGTTAGCTACCGGGCGAGCCGGGTGACAATCCTGGATTACGCCTACGGACAGTATGACACGCCTTCCCCCACTGGTCGCTCCGAACGGATACATGGGCGCTGGGCCCGTATCTGCAAGTGTGGAGGACCGCTAAGTTGGATTCGGGAGGGCAGAACATGATTGTAGCGGGCATTGACGTAGGCAAAGCCAGTCTGGAGGTTTCTGTTGCTGAGGGTCCTGTCATCCGGTTCGACAACGCTGTGGAGGGCATCTCCAATTTTCTCAAGCACCTTGCTGAACACGATGCAACTGTCGCGGTGTGCGAGGACACTAGAGGTTACGAGAGGTTGGTGGTGGACCGCTTGCGGGAAACCGGAATACACATGCACTTAGTGCCTATCCTAATAAGCCGGCGGCCCTGAGAGCGATGAGGGCGCAGGCGAAATGAAGAAAGGCGATGTAGTTCTCGGGGTACTTGTCCCAGCGC
>JAJDXU010000238.1 GCA_022823105.1 Dehalococcoidia bacterium | reverse complement strand
AGCCACGCGCCACGCATCTGGCCGTGCTCGTGTCCTCCGCCCTCCGCTGCGCCGTCGTACACGCGCAGGTCGCAGTTCGGCAACGCGGCGGCCAGTTCCTCTGCGAACGCCAATGGGCAGAGGCTACGGTCAAAGCGGCCTGCGCTCATCAGCACCGGGGCCTGCACTTGGCCCGCGAAATCCATCGGATTGACCGGCGAGAGCGTTCCGGCCACGGCGTCGCCACGGTCGGGATGAGCGCGCAGGTAGTCACCCAGTTCACCCAGCGGATAACCCAGGCCGGGCTGCAACGCGGCCGGATGTCCCAATGCAATCGGCGTATCCGCAGCAACTCCCGCGAGATTCGGGCGGCGTGCGGCCGCGGCCAGCGCAAGGGTTCCGCCCAGACCCGCCCCGGTCAGGGCAACCGTCCCAATTTGGGCCTGCTGCTGCTCCAGCAGTGCGTCGATCGCCCGCACGGCGTCAGAGTACGCGCCTAGCAGTGTGTACGTATCTGGACTGTCGATGCCGTCGGTCAGCAACCCAGGATAGGACGCCCGAACCAGTCCATCGCTGTTGCGTTGCCCCCGGTAGGTCGGGTTCACAACCACCGCATGATGACGCAACGACGTGTAGATGATGTCATGGACGCTGCCGTAATCGGGCATGCGGACCAGCGCCGGGAAGGGCCCATCGCCATGCGGAACAGAGAACCATGCGAACAGCCGATGCCCACCGCTGCTGGCGTAGTGCATCCGGTACACGTCCCACTCGGGTTGCGAATAGAACGCGTCCTGCTCCAGGGACACATCCAACGGCGTTTCGGCCAGTTGCGCTTCCGTCTGCTCCCAGAACGCCGCTGCGGATGTTGGTGCGCTGGTCATCCGGTCCTCCTCACAACGCTGCCGTTCCCATGCGCTGCTGGAGCCAGGCGGTCTCCCAGGCGGGATAGGCATGGGCGTTGCCGTGGCCGGAATTCGGGAACAGCCGCAGTTCCCGCTCGGGGTTCAGCAGACGGTAGGCCGCGTAGCCGGTTTCCGGCGGGCACACCTCATCCTCCAACGCAATGCCCACGGCCATCGGGCACTCGATGCGGGGTGCGAAGTTCACCGCGTCGAAGTATCGCAGCGTGTCCAGCATCTGCTCGGTCCGGTCGGGGTAAGCCCGTGCGTAGCATGAAAGCTCGTCGTACGGGTAGCTCCGCAACATTCGCATGGACTCAGGGAAACAGCACAGGAACGGGTAGCCGGCCACGCCCGCCTTGATCTCGTGCCTCAACCCGGTGGTAATCAGGGTGAGCCCGCCGCCCTGGCTGCTGCCGCAGCAATAGATACGTTCGGAATCAATCTCTGGCCGCGATAGCAGGAAATCGACGCCCCGCGAGCAGTCCGAGATAACGCCCTTGTAGCTGTACGTGTCCGGATCCTCAACCCCGTGAGTCAGCAGGCCGGGGTACCCGGGGTTGAATCCTGCACTGCTCGGCAGTTTTCCCCGCACGGCCACACACAGGGTGGCCACGCCCTTGCCGGCCCAGTCCCGCCGCAGCGCCGGCTCCGACTTGTAGCCCGGCAAAATCAGGACCGCCGGGAACGGCCCGTCGCCCATTGCTGGTACCGCGTACCATCCGAAAATCTCCAGATCATCCAGACTGCGGTACCTGACCTGGCACACCCTCGCCGCATCGGTGCTGCGCAGCGGGTCGTGCGCCATGTCGGCGTCCAACGGTATTTTCGCCAGTCCGCCGAGCACGCCGTCCCAGAATTGGTCAAAGTCGTCCGGGCACGTGACTTGGGTGCTGAATGAGACCAGATCCGATTCGGTGGCCATTGCCGCGCTCCTTGCCCGGCATCGCCGGGCGGGTTTCGCCGCATTATACACATACCCCGGTGCTATAATTCCGGCACTTGCCGCGGGCGTAACACGTCCGGCGGAACCAGGAGACGATGAAGATATGAAAGCTGGGTTTATTGGCGTCGGCAACATGGGAAACCCCATGGCCGCCAACATGATCAAGGCCGGCCATCAGCTGACCGTGCACGACTTGCGCCGCGAATCGGCCACCAACCTGCTGGAAATGGGCGCCGAATGGGCCGATACCCCGGCCGGGTGCGTGGCCGGCAACGACGCCGTGTTCACCTCGCTTCCCGTGCCGAGGGACGTCGAAGCGGTCGTTATGGGTGAAAACGGGATCATGTCCGCCGCCAACTCCGGCGACGTGTACGTCGACCTGTCCACCAACTCGCCCACCGTGATCCGTCGCATCCACGCGGAATGTGGTGCGCGCGGCGTTACGGTGCTGGACGCGCCGGTCAGCGGCGGCGTGTACGGCGCAGCCGCCGGCACCCTGGCCGTCATGGTCGGCGGCGACGAAGACACCTACAACCAGGTCAAGCCCATGCTGGACGCCATCGGCGCCCACGTCGTTTACTGCGGCGAGATCGGCAACGGCATGGTCACCAAGATCTGCAACAATCTGCTGTCCATGGGCATCGGCGTCCTGATGTCCGAGGCGCTCACCCTGGGCGTCAAGGCCGGCGTTTCGCTGGAAACCCTGGCCGACGTGATTGCAAACAGCAGCGGGGGCAACCGCCGCCTCGTCGAGAAGTTCCCGCGCTACCTGTTCGCCGACAACTTCGAGCCGGGATTCGCCACGGCGCTGGCCGCCAAGGACGTCCGGCTCGCCACCGACCTCGGACGCGAGTATGGCATCCCCATGGAACTGTCCAACCTGGTGGACCAGCGCCACGTCGAGGCCCTGTTCCGCGGCTGGGGCCCCGAAGACTCCGACGCCGTCGCCAAGCTCCAGGAAGAGAAGTCCGGAGTGCAACTGCGCTTCGGCGGCATGGGCGGGTGACGCGCCAGTCAACTCGGCGGTGCCTATTCTGTAAGTTCGACGCATGACGCATGAAAGGCTGGATTTAACGACGATGACAAGTCCCAGTCCCCAATACAGAACGCCTGACGATTATCTGGCAGCGGCGGACGTTGAATTTGCGGCCGGCAATCATGATGCCGGATCAATCCTGCTCGCCATGTCCGCCCATCGTGCGCTGGAGTTGTTGGCTCAGGAGGTCGGCAAGCCCGCCGCTACGAGCGACCAACTGCGCGAATTCGCCGAGTGGCTTGATAGTAAACACGCCAGCAGCGACGGCTGGCACGCTCGGAACTTGCGAACTGCCAATTCATTCCGGGACAACGCCGCCCACGGTTTTTTGGCGCCGGAAGACATGGAATTAGGCCGTCCGTTGGTACGGGACTTTGTGGAAAGACTGTTGTCTGATCAAAAACAGGCTCATGACAGAGGCAGAGCACCTCGAGGTGGCTTTCCGGCTCCATCGTCTGGCGCAACAATTACAACTGCATGGCGACGACGTCGCGGTGGCGGAAATGCTGTGGGGCACCGTAAACCGTATCACCAACGCCATAGCAATTCGGCGCCACCTCGGCAGCGGCGTCAGGCTACCGAGGGTCGGCGTCGTTATCCATCACTTGATCATGAGGCGCCGAGTTCAATCGGACCTCCCACATGGGGTCCACGCGGTTGGAGCGTTGCACGGTCATTTCTACAATAGTCTCCTGCAACCTCAGGATATCGAAGGTCATGTCGCCGATGCCCGGGATTTGATAACCAACCTGTTTACTCTGTACGAGAACCATGCCAACCCGTAAATGGCGTCGTTCAACCGGGATTGCCACGCCGCCCCCGTAGCGCAATAATGGGGGCGGCATTTTTGTGCAGCATTGCCGATCCTGGCGAGGCGGCCATTGTTCCGTTCACAGTACCCTGCCAAAGACAAGCCCATGTACGCCACGCGGTACGTCTACGCCGACACGCAGCTATCCACGCACGGCGGCAACGTGGGCCGCGTCAGCATCACCAGCGAGGAGCACACCCGCCTGCAGCAGATGGCAGAATACCTCGAACGTTGCTGCAACGACCTCGATGCCGCAGGTTACGAGATCATATCCATCACTCCCGTAATCAGCGGCCGCACCTCTTACATGGCGACCAACACCGACCAGGCCGATCCGGGACATGGATACAGCGTCACCGACGGCCTGATCGTCACCGGAAAACTGAAAACCAAGAACCACTAACCTGCAGGAGATTACGATGACCAGCAGCGCCGAACGCCACGTTGAAACCGCCGACACCATCGAGGCCATCGAGGAGTGCTTCCGCATGGGTTGGACCGACGGCTTGCCCGTAGTCCCGCCCGCCGATTACAAGGTGCGCGAAATGCTGTCCGTGGCCGGTTTGACCGGCGAAGAAGAGCTGCTCAACCTGGACATGCGCAGCCGCGTCATCACGTCCGAGAACGCCGCCGCTAACGCCGTCATGGCCGGCTGCCAGGCCGAGTATTTCCCGGTGCTGGTCACCGCTCTCAAGACACTGGAAGAGGAGCGCAACTTCGTCAACATGGCGGCATCCTCCACCAGTTCGCCAAGCATCCTGATGGTCCTCAACGGCCCGATCCGGGACGCCCTGGGCATCAACAGCCGCGATGGACTGTTCGGCCCCGGGTTTCGCGCCAACGCCAGCATCGGCCGCGCAGTGCGCCTCTGCTTTATGAACGGGTTCGACGCCTGGCCCGGTCAGCTGGACCGCGGAACCCTGGGCACTCCGGCCAAGTACACCTTCTGCATCGCCGAAAACGAAGAGACCTCCCCATGGGAACCCCTGCACGTGAGCCGCGGCTTCAACGCGGCCGACAGCGTGGTGACCGTCGCGGTGGCATACAATCCGGTCAGCGTGCCCAACAGCTACGCCCACACCGGCGAGGCCATCCTGCTGTCCATCTGCGACGCCCTGCGCTCGGCGGCCCTGGCCCACCGCTACCCGGCCCAATGGGTGATTGTGATCGGACCCGAGCACGCCCTCACCCTCCAGGGCGACGGCTGGAGCCGCCGCGGCATTCAGGAATTCCTGATCGAGAACAGCGGCCGCTCCCGCGCCGAGTTGGTACGCCTGGGTTCAAAGCAGGGTCCTGAGCGTCCCGGCGACGAAGAACTTATCATGCGCTGCGCCAACGACCCCAACGACATCCTGATCATGCACGGCGGGGGCACCGGCGGCCGCTACAGCGCGATCATCGACACCACGGGGTTCCGCATCCGCACCCGGAAGATCGGGGGAGATTAATATCGGCGTCGAGTTGCCGAGCCGGCCGCGATTGTGGCCCCGAGGG